>CAZFJD010000342.1:0-3274 GCA_964518775.1 uncultured Syntrophaceae bacterium | reverse complement strand
CGCTCGAACTGGCTGCCATAACCAAGGATACTCCTAACCCTGAAGGAGGGATCATTGAGAAGGACCCTATGACGGGTGAGCCTACCGGCGTTTTGTGCGATGTGCCACTTATGAAAGCAGTGGTTCCCCAGGCAAGCCTGCAGGATTTGAAGGATGGGCTTGCTGCGGCCAGCGAGCAGTATGTCCAGACGGGTGTAACCTCTACGTGTGATGCAGGTGCTATGGACAAACCCGATTCATATAGGGCCTATCAAGAGGCAGTAGCAGAAGGGAGGGTGAAGACGCGGACATACCTGATGATCCACGAAGAATTTTACCGGAAGAATGATCTGGGACTCCGTACCGGTTTTGGAAATGATAGGCTGAAACTGGGTGCGGTGAAACTTCTGGTTGACGGTTCTATTCAGTGTTTCACGTGTGCTTTCTACGAGCCGTATGTAGGTAGGGAGACAAGGGGGTTGGAGGGCTTGCGATATACGCAGGAGCACTTGAATAAAATTGTATTTGAGGCACATCGACTTGGCTATCAGGTTGCGATTCATGCACAGGGCGACTACGGGATAACAGTCGCAGTGAACGCCATAGAGCATGCAATGGAGAAATATCCCCGACCTGATCCCCGCCACAGGATCGAGCATACTCTGTGCCCGACTATAGAAGATTTGAAACGGATGAAGAGGCTCGGCATCGTTGCAAACTTCTACCTCTTCCATCCATGGTTCTGGGGCGACTTACACATCGGTCATTTTATTGGAAAGGAACGCGCCTACAGGATGGTTCCAGTTAAGACGGCCATGAAGATGGGTATTGTTTCATGCGCACATTCAGACTGTCCAGTCTGCACGCCCAACGATCCGGTATGGCCGTCCAATCCCCTATGGGGAATGTGGTGTGCCGTGAACAGGAAGACCCGAAGTGGAGCAGATATTGGTCCTGAAGAGAAGTTGACCCCTATGGAGGCTTTGCGGGCATACACAATCAATGGGGCCTATGCTTCCTTCGAAGAGAAGATTAAAGGGTCGATTGAGGTTGGGAAGCTCGCCGACATGGTTGTGTTGTCTGCGAATCCGATCGCCATCGATCCCTGGCAGATCAGAAACATCACGGTGGAAAAAACGATCATCGGAGGAGAAGTCGTTTACGAAACCCAATGACGCGACCGCCTTTTCCCGTACTTTCCATTGCAGGTGCAACAGCTCTATCCATTCTGGGAGACGCTGTGATGTATGCGGTTCTTCCCAGCCATTATGCTCATCTCGGCCTAACCCCACTCCAAGTGGGCATCCTTCTTTCAGTGAATCGGTGGGTGCGCCTTGGGTCAAACCACGTAGCGGAAAGGTGTTACCGGAGGTTGTCTGTTGAGTTGTGGCTTGTATCAGCCTATCTGATTAGCTCCTTGGTGACGGCAGTTTATGGATTATTTAGAATCTTTGCCGTTTTATTCGTGGCAAGAATCCTCTGGGGAATTTGTTTCTCCTTTATCCGGCAGGCCGGGATAATGACAGTGGTCAGGACTTCAAGTGATGCCCACCTTGGGGAGCACATGGGTTTCTACAGGGGAATCAGTTCATCCGGGTGGTTTTTGGGAATGTTCTTTGCAGGTCTCAGTCACGACCTTTTTGGTTTTACCTTTACCCTCATTATGTTCAGTCTCTTTTCGCTTTTCTCGGCTCCACTTGGCTTCTTATCACAGAAGGGTGTTGATCGTATTAGAAAGGTTCCTTTGAAAATTAGCATCATGAAAGCAAACTTGGGGACAATGCTCTGTGGTTTTGCTGTGGGGATTGTGGGCCTTGGGTTGATGGTGTCAACCCTCGGATTCCTGTTGAAAGAACAGGTGGGGATTTCGATGAATGTCTTTGGCCGAACCATTGGTGTTGCGACGATGACCGGAATGGTTCTTGCCATTCGCTGGATTTTGGTTGGTCCGGTATCGCCCGTTCTGGGAACGGTAGCCGATCGTATCGGAAGGGAACGGTCTATTCCGTTTCTTTTTTTGATCGGTGCCAGCGTCTTAGGGCTTGCAGGACTTCCCTTCGGTCCTTTCTGGATGATATGTGGAGTATTAATCCTGTTTTGCTGTGGAACTTTATTGGATATCCTCATCACTGCTTGGGTAGGACAACAGGGCCCCAGATTCGTGGCATCTTATGTAACAGCCCATGATTTCGGATCGGCCTTGGGTCCTCTTGTCGGATGGGGTATTGTCCAGATGGGTCTTCCTACAAATATCATCTTTTTTACTGGTGCTATCTTCTATGGTTTTGGAGCTTTTATGTCAAGGTTTTTAACATAGGAAGGAAGCTTGATTTCCTCTATGAAGTTGGTAGAATACGATCAGAAGGGAGGTGGTTTAAAAAGATTTTTTCCAAAAATGAATATTTAAAATTTGAAAGGAGGGAAAATTTATGAAAGGGAAGTTCGTTATGACATTTGTGGCGGCAATTGTTTCGGTTATTTTTATGATAAGTGGTGTTGACGCAGTGGAGATAAAGGCTTACATGGGCACCTCACCGGAGAACAATGTTAAGATAGTAAATTTTGTTAAAGAAAAAACGGGTATTCAGATCCTTCAAACTTTCCAATCCTTTGGGGAAATCGAGGCAAGGGTGAAATCCGAGGCGCCAAACTTCAACGCAGATATGATTGTCGGGTGTGGCTCTCCGCTGGCCTTCATGGCTAAGAAGAATAAATGGTCTGTGCCTTATCAATCCCCTGGATGGAAGGGAGTAGATCCCGTCTTCGTCGATCCCGATGGGGATTGGTTTAACATATCAAATTTCTCATTCGTTTTGGTGGGCAATAAGGATAAGCTAAAAGAGAAAGGGTACAGCCTGCCAAAGAGTTGGAAGGGCCTTTTGGATCCAAAATGGAAGGACCAGATCATCATGCCCTCCCCATTAAGTTCAGGCACGGCAAATATGATTCGATATGCCTTTTTGGCCCTCTATGGAGAAGAGGAGGGATGGAAGTTTTTGGCGGCATTGGACAAGAACATCCACCATTACACACGAAGTGGGAATGCTCCCACTGATTTAGTGGGCAGGGGAGAATTCTTACTGGGGATCACTTCCGATGAAAATGTCAAAAAGAGGATAGACGAGGGTTATCCGCTGATTTGGAGCATTCCGGAAGAGGGAATTGGCTACGACGGGACATTTGCCCTTATTTTAAAGGGGACAAAAAATATGAAAGAATGTCAAAAAGTAATTGATGTCCTGGGAAGCCAAGGGCTGAGTGACTTAATGGCTGGGATCGGTTACATGACGCCCCG
>CAZFJD010000341.1:0-3312 GCA_964518775.1 uncultured Syntrophaceae bacterium | reverse complement strand
AAGGACGGAAAAGCCCACCTCACAAAAATCGTCTGCCAAAGGATATAAGATCCCAGTCCTACCATAAGGACTGTTGTGACGATCTGAAAATAATCCCGCCACCCAGGTCGCTCAGGTACTTCTGGTACTCTTCTCAACGAATTTCTCCTTCTCCTTCTTATCCCTCTCGGCCAAAGCGATATTGTACTGTTCCAACAGATCGAATTCCTCCGCAGAGGTCAATATCTTCTTCTGCTCCGCCTCCCAATCATGTTTCACACTCCCAAGTAAAGAGAATCCCTTCTTTTTTCGGAAAAAGAAATAGTAAATCAGGCAGACCAAGACCCATGCCGGTCCTGCAATACGTCCAATCTCATGAGTCAGAATGACCTCAAATAGAATGAAACTCACCCCGATCATCCCGATGAATCCCAGAATCGGCACATCCACAGTCTTTCCGCTATGATTCCATTTTATATTGAAAGGCATTTTATAAGGTCGGGGGGAGTACGGATCGGAGAAGCGAAGCTTGATCATGGAAACGAAGACAAGAAGATAACCACTCGCTGCTCCAAAGGCATACATATTCCCCAAGGTATCCATGGCGCTCGGGGTCAAAAAGGCGAGAAGAGCCTCAATCATCCCGATAATGGAGAAGAACACGATGGTGCGGATCGGCGTTCGATACTTGGGATGAACCTTATTAAACCACGGAGTGATCAGATGGAGTTCGCTCATGGAATAAGTCAGCCGTGAAGCACCCATGACCCCGGTATTTGAAGAGATAAGCAGGATCGTCGCTCCCAGAATAGCTGCAAAAGGACCTGCTACTACACCCATGATGGGAATCGCATGGGCGAGTTTGGCCACGGGATCTCCTTCCGGAAATTCTTGCCATCGGAGAATGCCAAGGCCCATGGTGGAAAAGGCCAGGGCAAAGATGAAGACCGTAAAGATCAACGTGATGGAGGTTCGAGGAATGATCGTCGCAGGCCTTCTGGTCTCCTGCGCTGCCTGAGAGATCGATTCCAGACCAACGAAGGAGATAATAGCAAGAGAGGAGCCGTACATAAATTGTTTCAGAGTCGGAAACTCCGTTGTCCATTGCAGGGCAAAGAGCTCCGGTTTCCATGCTAAGAGAAAACCCATAATGATAATGGACGACTCGGTGATGATATCAATGGCTCCAATGACTTCGTTGAAGAGAGAAGATTCACGGACCCCCCGGATGTTGAGCCAAATGAGAAAAGTGATCAGGATCATCGTCTCGGCTGCCCAAACTGGATTAACCTTTTTGAAAATCCAGATATCCATGGCAAAATATTCAGGAGGAACTCCAATCACATAAGGCATAAAAAAATTCATATACCCGGAAGAGGCTGTGGCAAAGAGGGCAATGTCGATGGTGTAGTCGAGAAGAAGAGCGACGCCTGCCACATAACCCCAAAAATCACCCAAACCTCTAAGGGCGTAATAGTGGCCTCCTCCGGCGACCGGGTAGGTTGATGCCATCTCCGTATAGGAGAGGCCAATCATGATGTAAATCAGTCCGGCTACAAAAAAGGCGAGGCTCGCTCCACCGTGGGCGGCTGCCATCACTAGACCCAGGGCAGCATAGATGTCTGCCCCTACGTCCGCGTAACCCCACATGTAGGAACCCCAGACTGTCACATCTCTACGGAGTTCCAGTTTTTCTGATGCAGGTTTTGTTCCTTCTTTCTCCATGCTTAGTTCAAAAAAAAGGCCAGGAGAGGATCCCCTAGCCCATATCTCCTTCCCTTAGTCGCCTGCGAAGTTAGCTGACGGGTTAGGATTAAGGGATATCCTTTCTGGCCTTGCCAGAATTCACCCCAGTAAATTGGGTCCCCCGCTGTTTAATTCGGCCTATCAGTCTTTTTTATTCTATGTCAGAATCGGTCCTTTGTCAACCCACTAAAAGATGTCCGCAGAGAAGATATAGATTTCTGTGTTTCTATCCTTCCACGCTTGGGGAGGAAGGCCAGCTTTCTGGCAGGTATGTTCTAAGAAGGTCTGGCGATCCCATCCGTATTCTGTTGCAACTTGGGGTAGAAGAAGGCCCGAATACCATCCTTTCTTAATATAGATTCCGTGCTTCCCAACTTCGATCTCATTGACATCCGTGATCTTTCTCAAAGGCGTTAAGACGGAGATCTCGACGTCGAGATCCTTCAGCTCTTTTTCTGTCACAGGTGGGAAGCGGGGATCGCGAAAGGCAGCGGCCTCTGCCATCTCTTCGACGGTCTTATGGAGAGGCCCTCGACCTTCAATATATCCGATGCACCCTCTTAGTTGCCCCCTCTTATGAATCGTCACAAACGCCCCCCGACTCTCTTTAAGGATGGGAGCATCAACATCGAATTCCGGAACGGGTTTTCCTTTTGCCATATTTTCGATCACTGTCTTTGCAATGTGATGGAGGGTCTTCTTTTCCTGATCATTCAAACCTAAATCGACGCCGACTTTCTTTTCTTCTTTCATCTTCTCGGTTCCTCCAACCGTTTTAAAAAAGACGCCGGCCGCATACCCAACCACACGGCTCCGATCACCGGTCACGTCTCCTGAGTTGAGGTATTTGAGCACCTTACCTTTATTGGCCCCAAGGGCTTTGGCTGCCAACATGATGGAGATGATAGGTCCTCCCCCACAGGCTTCACAACGGCCACTTTTTAAATCTCGGTTCAATCCCTCGGGATCAAATCGGTCAATATGATTTAAAACGATCTTGTCCAATTCAACCGCTCTTTCATAGGAATGAAAATGGGAGAGATCAGAACTGGCAACTAAGAGAACGTTCTTGCCCTTCACCGTCTCAGAAATGGCGGAGGCAAGGTACTGGCAGGTTTCCCAGCTCCAGTATGGCTCCATCACAATGGGAACCAGTTTGAATGCCTTGAGATTTATCTGGAGAAATGGGATCTGAACCTCTAAAGAATGCTCTTGGCCATGGGCCTCAGGAAGGAATTGGATCTCTTTTCGCTTCTCCATGATCTTCTTGGAAAGCTCGACGTCTGTGGGAACGAGACCCAGTGGGGTTCGGTATCCTCCTCGGTCATAAATGGAGGCACCCCTGAAGAGGGCCCGGTGGCTTGGCGCAACCACAACAACCGTGCTGAAGGCCTTTCCCTCGATGAGCTTAAAGGCATGGGCAGCCACTTGTCCAGAATACATATATCCCGCATGGGGCGAGACCAACGCGATGATGTCGCCTTCAACCTTCTCCTTCTTTGCGTTCTCCATGTATCGCTTCACATCGCGGGAGAGGACATCTGGCTTGTCAGGATAGAACATCCCTGCTACAGCAGGCTCCCTGAT
>CAZFJD010000340.1:0-3322 GCA_964518775.1 uncultured Syntrophaceae bacterium | reverse complement strand
GAGCCCGTAATCTATCTCCCTTAAAAGAACTCGAACTACCGGTCAATAAGAAAGGGCTTGTTCTTGGGGGTGGCTTGGCGGGGATGACGACGGCCTTATCTCTAGCCCGGCAGGGATTTGAGGTTTATCTGGTAGAGAAAGACCAGGAGCTGGGAGGACACCTGAGAAACCTTCATTACACCCTGGAAGGAACGGAGGTCCAGCCCTTCTTAAGCAAGCTTATCACTGAAGTAGAAAATGAGAAAAATATTAAAGTCTTCCGGAGCTATGAGCTTAAGTCCTTTGCCGGATACGTAGGGAATTTCAGAAGCATGCTGGGAAAGGCTGACTCTCAAGATGCTACGCCGGTTGAGCTGGAGCACGGCATAATCATAGTGGCTACCGGAGGTAAATCCTTTAAGCCTACTGAATACCGATATGGAGAAAGTAAAAAGGTCGTAACTCAGCAAGAGCTTGAAGATATGATTGCTACCAACACTTTGCCCAAAGACTTAAAGCAGGTGGCTATGATTCAGTGTGTGGGAGCCAGGAATGAGGAGCGACCTTACTGTGGTCGCATCTGCTGTGGGGAAGCCCTTAAAAATGCCCTGAAACTTAAGGAACTGAATGAGAATACGGATGTCACCATTTTCTATCGGGATATGCGGTCTTACGGATTTAGAGAAGACTATTATCTTAAGGCGCGGGAGAAGGGGGTACTATTCATCCAGTATGAACCGGAGAGAAAACCGGAGGTCGACCTTAAAGGAGAAAACCTTTCGTTAACTTTTTACGATTCGACTTTAGCTATGGAGGGAGAGATTAACCCGGATTTACTGGTGTTAAGCACGCCCATCATTACCGAAGGAAATCAGGAATTATCTCAATTGTTGAGAGTCCCTCTTACCGGGGATGGCTTTTTCATGGAAGCCCATATGAAATTAAGACCCCTCGATTTCGCCACCGACGGTATTTTTCTTTGTGGTATGGCCCATTATCCGAAGTACATTCCAGAAACAATTAATCAGGCTAACGGGGCAGCTTTACGCGCCGCTACCATTCTCTCGCAGGATTCGGTCGTAGCCAGTGGGGCTATCTGTGAGGTAAATGAGGATTTATGCATAGGATGCGGCCTGTGTGTGAGGGTTTGCCCCTACAATGCCATAGAGCTTCAGGATACACTAGAAGGTTTGAAGGTAGCTGGGGTTATCCCCGCTGCCTGTAAAGGATGCGGTACCTGTAATGCAAGATGTCCCACCAGGGCCGTCTCCCTCAATCATTTTACTGATTCTCAGGTCTTTTCCCAGATTGCTGCCTTATGAGGAGTTGAAAATGTCTCCGATATCTGTTTATGAGCCGAGGATTTTGGGATTTCTATGTAATTGGTGAGCATTTGCTGCTGCCGACGGTGCTGGAGTTTCCAGACTGCAATATCCTTCTAATCTGAGAGTTATCAGGGTAATGTGTGCGGGCAGAGTGGATGCCGCCTTTTTACTGGCTGCTTTTTTGCATGGATATGAAGGGGTTTGGGTAGGAGGCTGACATCCTGAAGAATGTCATTACCAGTCTGGTAATTACGAAGCACTAAACATGATAAACCTGTGGAAGAGATTGCTGGAGCAGATTGGGATTAACCCCGAAAGGTTACAGATTGGGTGGGTCTCCGCTGCCGAAGGAGCCCAATTTACTAAAATTATTACTGACTTTACCGAGCAACTGAGGCAGTTGGGGCCTCTGTGGACAGGCAAGGACGAAGATGTAAAAAGATTAAAACTAAAACTTGAAGCAGCTAAAGATTTAGTCCCCTACATTAAGTTGGTGGAAAATAATAAACTAAGACTACCTTTAGGCAGTGAAGAGGCGAAGTATGATGAATTTTTCAGCCGGGAAGAAGTAATTGGATTATTGCATGAATTGATTATAGATAAGTTGACGATAGGCGAGATTTTGTTACTCCTGCGAGAAAGACCCCTTTCAACTGGAGAAATTTCTGAGATTTTAGGCTTAAACCCATCTGAAGTATCAAGGCACCTTAATAATTCAGCAAGGCAAGGATTAATCAGGTTTGATGAAAGCCAGAAGCGTTTTGCGCCCGCTTAAAGTAAAAGAGCAGACACAGGATTAGGGGGAAAGAAAGAAGAGGGTTAGGACAGCGGTTATGGATGACAGTAAAGTAGACCAGATTATAAATAAACATCAGGGTGACGTCAGTTCACTGATTCAAGTATTGCTGGAGATTCAGAAAGAAAATCATTGGCTTCCTAAAGAAGTATTAGAGAAGGTCAGTAAGAAACTAAAAGTGCCTTTAAGTCGAGCTCAGCATGTAGCTACCTTTTATAAAGCCTTTAGTTTAGTTCCTAAAGGACGTCACGAAATTCACATATGTATGGGTACTGCCTGTCATGTTCGTGGTTCGCCGCGCGTCCTCGATGCGGTTCAAGACCTGCTTGGGATTAGACCTGGCGAAACGGACTCGGAACTAAAGTTTAGCTTGGAGACTGTTAACTGCCTCGGCTGTTGTGCTTTAGGACCAGTGATGGAAGTTGATGGAAAGTACCACGGCAAGATGGCACCGGCCAAGGCAGGAGAAGTGTTAAGAAAATATGATTAAGGGAAGATTATGCCGAGGATAAATTCGCCTGCTGAATTAGAAGAACTCAGGAAGGGTATCTTGTCCAAAAGAGACCAAAATAAGCCATGTATTACACTCTGTTCCGGAACTGCCTGCAACGCTTCCGGTAGCGGCGAAATTGCGGCGAGTATCCAAGAGGAGATTAAAAAACAAGGATTAAGTGCCGAGGTAGACTTTAGAAGGACTGGTTGCCATGGTTTTTGTGAGAGGGGCCCTATCATAGTTATTCATCCTGAGGAAATATGTTACTTACAGATACAGCCTAAAGATGTTCCCGAAATTATCTCCCTGACCATGAAGGAGAAGAAGGTCATAGAGCGCTTACTCTATACCGACCCCAACACAAATGCAAAGATAATTCATGAATCTGAAATCCCGTTCTACAAGAACCAGGAGAGACTTGTTTTGGGTTCCAACGGAAGGATTGATCCTAAGAGCATCGATGACTATCTGGCGCTTGGTGGTTATTCTGCGTTAGCCAAAGTTCTTTCCCAGATGACCTCCGAGCAAGTATTGGAGGAAGTGAAAAAATCTAACCTGAGAGGGAGGGGAGGCGGTGGATTTCCCGCGGGGAGAAAGTGGGAGGAATGTCGCAATGCCCCCGGTGAGATAAAGTATGTGGTTGTCAATGCAGACGAGGGAGATCCCGGAGCTTATATGAATAGAGCTGAACTTGAGGGGAACCCTCACATGGTTCTTGAGGGGTTGACC
>CAZFJD010000339.1:2921-3331 GCA_964518775.1 uncultured Syntrophaceae bacterium | reverse complement strand
CCACTACCTTTTTATTAGCTCTATCGAAAGTGAGGGTCTGAGTATAGTTTTTCTTCTCGAACAGGAGTCCTTCTTGGTCAATGATCTTTACATATCGAACCGGGACACAGGTCTCTGCCTTTATCGTTGAAGTGAAACGGTTCTTCATCCGAAAGAATAACCCAAGATAGCGAAGGGAGTCCACACTCACATGGACCTGATAAAGAGGCGTTCCTTGCTCTGGGGTTCCATTTTCAATCTTGAGGACAGCCCTAAGAATTGGAATACCAAATTTATTTGCGGTATAAAAGAAAGCTCTCTCTGATCCAGATCTCAGTTCAGGCCTCCATTTCTGGTCAGCGCCGTCGCCTTCGGAACCCACGGTCAAAAATATTCCAATCATCAGAAAAGCGATGATCTTCATGTTGATC
>CAZFJD010000339.1:0-2911 GCA_964518775.1 uncultured Syntrophaceae bacterium | reverse complement strand
AATCCGCAATTCCTGCCTGCCGGCAGGCAGGCGCATTCCGAAATTCCTTACCCACAGTCCGAATAACCGCAGAGACATTTCACACAACCCTCTTCAAAGAGGAGGGATCCTCCACATTCCGGACAGGCACCCCTGAGAAGGAGCTCAATGGATTCGTTTCGACTGAACGGTCTACCCACGACAGAGGCAGTCGGTAGAAGAAACCCTATTTCTCTTTTCACATGCCCATCAGAAGTCTCTCCTCTCATTTCAGTATCCACATGAGAGGAGATTTCCTTGCTCCGGAGATGCCATTCAATGGCCTTGGCAACCGCATCGGCGCAGGAAAGGATCTTTCCCTCCTGATACCAAACCGGCATGTGGCAGCTGATCCCTTTCAGTTGTCGAACGACATCCTCTGGTTCAATTCCTGATCGGAAGGCTAAAGAGACCAAACGGCCGATCGCTTCAGACTGAGAAGCAGCGCAACCACCGGCCTTCCCAATCTGATTGAAGATCTCGAAAAGATTCCCTTCGCCGTCCTCGTTGACAGTGACGTAAAGGTTTCCACAGCCGGTCCGAATTTTTCGGGTGGAGCCACGGATCACATCCTGCCGGGCCCTCGGTTTCCTCTCCACCGCCGCCCACTTCATCACCTCCGATGAATCATCTCGGCTTACGGAAATCATCCCCTTATAAAGAACTTGCTCTGCTCGGCTCCTGTCTCTGTAGATGGTGACTCCTTTACAACCCAGTTCGTAGGCCAAACGATAGACCTTCGCGACATCATCGACGCTGGCTTCGTGAGGGAAGTTGACCGTCTTCGAGACCGCATTGTCCGTATGCCTTTGAAAAGCACCTTGCATCCGAATATGATCTTCAGGCGAGATATCATGGGCCGTGACAAAGAGGTTCTTGATCTTCTCTGGCACTTCTTGAAGATTCCGAATATTGCCGGTTTGGGCGATCTTTCTCATGAGATCTTCCGAATAGAATCCTTCCTGCTTGGCGACGCTCTCAAAAAAGGGGTTGACCTCCAAGAGTTCCTTGCCATCCAAGACATGCCGCACAAAGGCCAAGGCAAAGATCGGTTCAATCCCTGAGGATGCCCCTGCGATGATAGAGATGGTGCCTGCGGGCGCAATCGTCGTGACTGTGGCATTCCTCATCGCATCCCAATCTTTTTTCAAAATGCTCCCTTCAAAATTCGGAAAGGAACCTCTCTTCAGAGCCAATGCCCTGGAGGCCTTCCTCCCCCTTTCCTGAATGAAGCCCATCACCTTCTCGCCGATCTCGAAGGCCTTTGAATCGTTATAAGAGATTCCTAATTGGATCAAGAAATCCGCGAATCCCATCACGCCTAAACCGATCTTTCGATTGGCCTTTGTCATGGACTCAATCTCGGGGAGGGTATAGCGATTCATATCGATCACATTATCCAAAAAGTGAACCGCCTTTTCACTGACCGAACCCAGCCTCTCCCAATCGACGCTTCCATCTCTCACCATATTGGAAAGATTGATCGAGCCGAGATTGCAGGACTCGTAGGGAAGCAGAGGTTGCTCCCCACAAGGGTTAGTGCTCTCGATCTCTCCCACTTGGGGGGTAGGATTGTCCTGATTGATCCGATCGATGAAGATGATTCCTGGATCCCCATTCTTCCAGGCATAGTAGACGATCTTCTCAAAGACCTCGCGAGCGTCAATCAGTCGAACGATCTCCCTTGTCCTCGGATTCCGAAGGGGGTACGTTTTCCCTTCCTCTACCGCCTCCATAAATTCTCTGGTGGCGGCCACAGAGATATTGAAATTGTTGAAATGGTGATCTCCCTCTTTGCATTGGATGAAATCGAGGATATCCGGATGGTCCACACGAAGGATGCCCATGTTCGCCCCTCTTCGTGTGCCGCCCTGTTTGACCGTCTCGGTCGCCGTATCGAAAACCCTCATGAACGAGACAGGTCCGCTCGAGACTCCCTTCGTGGAACCCACCACATCGTTCTTCGGTCGGATCCTGGAGAACGAGAAACCTGTGCCTCCGCCGCTCTTCTGAATCAAAGCCATCTGCTTGACAGCATCGAAGATCTCCTCCATCGAATCCCCAACCGGGAGAACGAAACAAGCAGAGAGTTGTTGAAGTTCGCGACCGGCATTCATGAGTGTAGGAGAATTGGGAAGGAAGTCGAGCGAAGCCATCAAGGAATAGAACTCGTCTTCAATGGGAGAGAGATCCAAATGAGGATGATAGACTCGATCCGCCTGGGCGATATTCTTTGCCACACGCCTCAACATCTCTTCAGGCGTTTCGATCACATTTCCCTGAGTGTCTCTTTGAAGGTAACGCTTTTCGAGTACGGTTATGGCGTTTTGTGTTAGGTGAATCACCCCATCCTTTCCTCCTCTACAAAATATAGTGACTAAAAAAACATTAGCATAGTATTGTAGGTTGTCAAGAGTCAAATTCGTTTGGGTTTCCAGAAAAAAATCTTTTTAGGTGTTCTGGTGGTGATGTCCTGACCAGAATGAGCTTTTTGATTGACAATCGAATTGCCGGTTCAAAAACGACATGAACTAATGCGCGGGAGAAAAGAGCGGATATTCAAAGCGTGAGTGCTTCTTCTATTTAGATGAGAATCTTGTCCAGAAATTCCTTCGTTCTTGGGTTTTTGGGATTTTGGAAGAAACTGACATCAGTTCCCCGTTCAATGATCCTTCCCTCGTCCATGAAAATGACCTCGTCAGCCACCTCACGGGCAAATCCCATCTCATGGGTGACTACGATCATGGTCATCCCACCCTTTGAGAGGTCAATCATGACGTCGAGCACCTCCTTGATCATCTCCGGGTCCAGGGCTGAAGTGGGCTCATCGAACATCATGATCTTTGGTTCCATGGCCAAAGACCTTGCTATGGCAACTCGTTGTTGTTGGCCG
>CAZFJD010000338.1:0-3374 GCA_964518775.1 uncultured Syntrophaceae bacterium | reverse complement strand
GCTTGTCCGCTTCGTTCTTTTCGATTCAAATACCCATCATGTTTATGAAGAAGCTTTGAAGGAATTAACAAAAGCCCAATAAATAAATGTCAAACGCCAAAGTTCAAATATCAAATTAAATCCTAAGTTCAAATTTCAAAGATGTTTCTGATTCTAAACCTTGACATTCATTTGACATTTGCCTGCCTGCGGTAAGCAGGGATTTTGAAATTTGGATTTATTATCCTTTCATCCCAGAATCTTTTTTAGGGTTTCTTCAGTCTTTCGTCCCCTGGGCCCCTCTCCTGGAAGGTAGAGCATCACCCCTTTTCCACTTCTCATCGGGACGATTTCGATCCTTCCCTCGGAGGCCATTTTGCTTGTCAATTCGATCGGATCTTTGTTGAAGTGTCTTCGGAAGGCTTCATTGAACCCACTGAAGACGCTGCTGATCCCTTTGTACGGCTCTTTTCTCAACTTTTTTATCCCCTCGATGATGAACTCTTCTTCCGAAAGGTTTCGGTTTCCTGGCTCCAATATCAATTTGATGATCTCTTCTGCCGAGGGTCTCTTCGGGGCCTCACCGGGAAGAAAAAGCATCGCCCCTCCCTTAAAGGGACGGACCTCTACCTTCCCCTCAGCAGCCAATCTGGAAGTGGCCTCGACCGGATTCGTCCCGAAATACTTTCTGAATGCTTCGTTAAAGCCACTGTACACGGTGTGGATACCCCGGAAAGGCTCCTTTCTCAACTTCTTTATTGCCTGGATGGCAAATTCCTCCTCTGTGAGCTTCCTTTCCTCTTCCACCATAGGCCACCTCCCTCTCCCGCTCTTTCCTCCCGCGTCTCTCGAGAGGAAAAGGGGAATAAAAGATTAGAAAATTTTAATCCTGTTTTAATCTTCCTTTAATGTAAATAGTGTATAGTATAGTGCAGTCAAAAGAAAAAATCTCTTTCCTCCTCTTTCGCCCTTTAACCTAATAGGGATCCACCGGATTCAACGAATCCGGTGGATTTTTTATTGCCTATTTGAGCCTCTTGAAGTCGAATCCCTCCTCGAGGATAGACTCCTTCATGTCCTTCACCGTGATCTTCTTTTCGATGGCGTTCAGTATTTCTGAAACCCCATCCGTTCTTCCCAGAAAAATGCAACCCACAATTCGATCCTCTTGGAAGGTGACCTTGCAATAGTTACACTTCTCCCGGTCGCTTCTCACTATGCATTCCAATTTCCCCTCTGGGTCGATGTCACCCGCAGCCGTGAGGGCAATTCCAACCACTTTCAGCGTGTTGGAGACGACCGTCCCTTCATAGATTAAATTGCCTCCTGCCATGTTGACGCCAGCAATCTCTCCTTGCCGCTGGGCAGCCGGCCAGATCCCGTAGCAGCGGCCTCGATGCTCTGCGACATCTCCTGCCGCAAAGATCCCTTCGGTCTTTGTCTCCAATCGGTCATTGACCAGAATTCCATTCTTCGTCTCCAACCCCGTTGCTTTCGCCAGTTGAATGTTTGACCTCACCCCTGCTGAAATGATCACCATTTGGCCTTCTACGATTCTTCCATCTTTAAGCCGCAGCCCTTCCACTTTCTCCTTACCGAGAATTTCCTCAGATTGGCCATTAAGGTAGAAGGAAAATCCCATCCCCTCCATCTTCCCTTGAAGTATTTGAGATCCCTCAGGATCCGTCTGCCTCGGCAGGATTCTTGGATTATGCTCGATGACCGCGACCTTTATTCCTCGTCTCAGCAAGGCGCCTCCAGTCTCCAACCCAACAAGTCCTCCTCCAATGAGGATCGCCCGCTTGACCCCTGTTGAAAACCCCTTCATATTGATCGCATCCTGCATCGACCGGAGGGTGAAGACCCCTTTCTTCTCCACTCCTCTAATAGGCGGCACAAAGGCAAGGCCTCCTGTCGCCATAAGCAGAAAATCATAGGTGTAGGTTCCACCTTGCTTGGTAAGAATTTCTCTCTTTTCCGGATGGATCTCTACGACCGGTTCCTCCAATCGGAGAGATATTCCCCGGCTCTGATACCACTCTCCGGTATGGATCGTGATATCCTTCACGCTCACTTCATTTGCAACCAACTCCGGGAACCGCACCCGGTAGTAAAATGGGTAGGCTTCGTCTGTGAAGATTTGGATCTCGCCCTCCGGATCCGTCTCCCGAATCCTCACCGCCGCCCTTGCACCAGCTACACCATCCCCGATGATGAGATATCGCTTCATCCTCTTTCTGCCTTACCCCTCCTTCATCAGGCCTTCATGGCATCCCGCAGCTCCCGGGTAAGGAGCTCTACTGTCCCCCTTGTCCCCCCTGCCAATTTTCTCCGCCATTCTCCATCGGTCTCGAACCTTCCCTCCCCGATTCTCTCGGTCCAGGGTTTGATCGACTCTCGAATTCCAAAATGGTCGAAGGAGTCCTTCTTCAGATCCCTCGATCGAGCCATCACATCAGGGCTGACCCGGATGAAGGCTCGTAAGGCAGCTCCTGTCTTGATACTATATTTTCGACCTGCCCAGGCCTTTGGAAAGACGAATTGAATTGCCTTAAAGTAGTTCAGAAAGAAACGTTTTGCGTTCTGCTCGAATTCCTTGAACCGGGTCGGTCCTCCAATCTTCTCAATGCTACTGAAGAGATCCCCCATCTCATCCGCAAGGGAGGCCTGAGACACACGACCCTTTCCCACTCCCAAAATCTTGATGTCTCCTCTCAACGGAGAGTCTTCTTCCTCATTGAGCCGACGGATGATGTCATGGGCCAAGGCCTGATGGGGGTCAGCATAGAGCCGTCTACCCGCTAATGAGATGAGATGGGAAGGATTGAGTCTTGTATGCTTCGCGTTGATGGTGACAAAAAGTTCGACGATCTGGCGAGGGTCCAACGTATCGAAGACGACAGCAGGAACATCGATCTCTACGCCCTTCCCTGTTTGGGCACTGAGGGCTAAGAGTCGATGCTGACCATCTAAACATCGCATGATTCCAGGCTCCTCAGGAATCTGAAGCATTCCTAAGTTGGGATTCTTCCCAAGGGGTGAGAAATTGAGCCGTCTTTCTGTGATCATGATGACAGCCCCTGGGATAGCAGGCAGATTCTGGGCCTCCTGACAGTCCAGATAATACTGAACCAACTCCCGGATCTTCTTTCGAATCACCGGCCTTTGAAACGCAGCTTCACTCCGTGCGATTCGTCTCTCCAACATCTCCCAGTTGATGGCCGACGTCTTCGGGGTTTTTCGTCTCTTTTCTCCCTCCTCTATTGTCGGATAATTTAATACCTCGAATTTAACCAATTCCTGGACATCGCCCGATGTAAAAGAGGTCTGATAGAATTCCACTCCAAATTGCCTGACCTTATGGGCTGGAACAGTAATCATGATTACCACCTCCT
>CAZFJD010000337.1:0-3374 GCA_964518775.1 uncultured Syntrophaceae bacterium | reverse complement strand
TGCGGAAACATATCCACAAGGCTGAGCCTTCGGATGACGTATCCAGCCTCGGAAAAGAGACGAAGATCGCGTGAGAACGTGGTTGGTTCACAGGAGACGTAGACCATCTTTTTGGGTTGTAATTTGATGATCCGTTCGAAAACCACCTTGCAGCCCATCCTGGGAGGGTCGAGGATGACAAGATCAGGTTTTTCCTTTGTCCAATATCTTAAAATGTCCTCAACCCTGCCATGAATAAAAGTACAATTCTTGACCCCATTCCTTTCTGCATTCAATGTGGCATCCTGGACTGCCCACCGGTTTTCTTCAATTCCCCAAACTTCTTTTGAAGCTATGGCCAATGGAAGAGTGAAATTCCCAATACCCGCGTAGAGATCCAAGACCTTCTCATCCTCATTCACATCCGAGAATTCAAGAACCGTTTGAATCAGTGTATGATTTTGTTCGAGATTCACCTGGTAAAAACTTTGAGGAGAGGTTCGAAGCGATAGGTTCCTTCTTTCTCCAAACCGATTCGAAGAGATCGCAAAGCTCAGAAAGGGATCGCCGAAGAAGGTAAACCCGTTCCCTCTCACAACAGCGATGCCCCTCAGGATCGGATGGGTCTTTAAAAGATCTTGCACGAGATGGTTCATCCCTTGATGGGATGAGAGAGGGTGAAGGATAAGGATCCCTTTTCCTTCCTCCGGTGAGACGTTTACCTCAATCTCTTCTATTCGAGGGAAGAATGGAAGTTCTTTTTGAAGTGACGAGATGATCTGATTGATGAGAGGATGAGAGATTGGACAGTGGTCGATATTTGCAATCCGATGGGATCTTTCCTGGAAAAATCCCATTGTCTCTCCCTTTACCTTCAGTTGAGCCCTTGCCCGGTAGCCATAAGATTGAGTCGAGGGTGCTGTGGTGAGAGGAGGGATTTCCTTAAGCCTACCTAATCTTTTTAAGACCTCCGTTAAAATCTCCTTCTTCAAATTTATCTGGACAGAATGATCGATATGTTGCCACTGGCAGCCACCACACTGGCCAAAGAGAGAGCACGGAGGCTCAACCCTGAAAGGAGATGGTTCAATGAGCGTGATCAACTTCCCGATTGAGTAGGCCTTCCTCTTTTCGATGATCTTGATCCAACCTCTATCTCCAGTGACCGATTGAGGAATGAAGACCACTTGGCCATCGATTCGGGCCACACCGTATCCTTTAAAAGCCATTGATTCAATTTTGGCCTGGACTTCTTCCATTATTTTTAAAATAGCACGGAGCCTGAGAAGATTCAACGAATTTGGCCAGGAAGAACGTCTCGGAATGAATGCGATGAATTGACATCTCAATCTGATTTTGTTAGGTTTACCCTGTTGTTTGGGAGTGAGATTTCATCTATTTGAAAACAGGGATGGCTTGAAGCGATGACGTGGTTTAAGAAAAAAGAGGAGGAGAAAGAAGAGAAAGAGAAGCGGGAGGAATTGCAGCTCTCCGAGGACCTCTGGATCAAATGTAATTCTTGCAATGAGATCATCTACCGAAAAGTAATTGAACGAAACTTCCAGGTCTGCCCAAAGTGCAACTACCATTTTCAGATCCCTGCCCGAAAGAGAATTGATTGTGTGGTCGACCCCGGGACTCTTGTCGAATTCGATGCAGATCTCGTCTCTGGTGATCCCCTGGAGTTCAAAGACCTAAAACGGTATTCCCATCGGATCAAAGAATCACAGGAAGCCACAGGACAGAAAGATGCGGTCATCTGTGGAGAGGCAAAGATCGAAGGCCATCCAGCCATGATTGCAATTTTCGAGTTCAATTTTATGGGAGGGAGCCTCGGGTCGGTGGTCGGAGAGAAGATCACCCGTCTGATCGAACGAGCCGTAGAAAAAAGAATGGGCGTGGTGATCTTTTGCGCCTCCGGAGGAGCACGGATGCAAGAGGGTATCCTCTCCTTGATGCAGATGGCGAAAACGAGTGCGGCCCTTGCAAAACTTCATGAAGCAAAGATTCCATACATCTCGGTACTGACCGATCCAACGACCGGTGGAGTTTCGGCGAGCATCGGGATGTTGGGCGATGTCATTATTGCGGAGCCGAGGGCAATGATCGGATTCGCAGGACCGAGGGTGATTAAGGATACGATTCGGGCGGAACTGCCGGAGGGGTTTCAGCGGGCAGAATTCCTTCTTCAGCATGGAATGATCGATCTCATTGTGGAGCGAAAAGATCTCCGACATACCCTTGCCTCGCTCTTAGAGATGCTCAGGACGGATGATGGGAAAGCTTAACTCGTCCGTAGGGAAAAACGCATATCAAGAGTCACTGGATTATCTTTATGGTCTTGAGAAGTTTGGGATGATCTTTGGTCTAACCCAGGTGGAAAGAATTCTCAAAGCTATTGGGGACCCCCATCGAGAAGTTCAGGCCATCCATATTGGAGGGACGAATGGAAAAGGCTCCACAGCCGCGATGATGGCCTCCATCCTGCAGAAGGAGGGCTACCGGGTGGGGCTGTATACTTCTCCTCATCTCATTCGATTTACCGAACGGATCAAGGTAAACGGAAAGGAGATCGAGGAAGGAGAGGTAGCCACGCTGGCCAGATGGATGAAGGAGAGGATTGAGAAGGCTGGCATCGCCCCTCCCTACACCTTTTTTGATTTTACCACGGCGATGGCTCTGGATTACTTCAGACAGAGGATGGTCGATCTGGCTGTTTTAGAGGTCGGTTTGGGAGGAAGACTCGATTCGACCAACGTGGTTGATCCACTCCTCTCCGTCATCACCAACATTTCGAAAGATCACGAAGCCTATTTGGGCAAAAGCATTCTGAAGATTGCTGGGGAGAAGGCAGGAATTATTAAGAAAGGTCGACCTCTGATCACGGCTGCCACACAGCCCCATGTGATCCGTCTCTTTTCAAAGATGTGCCGGGAGAGGGGATCCCGTTATTTCCGAGTCGGAAAAGAGTTCCGATACCTATCGACAAAAGACGGAGATTTCCACTACGAAGGCCTGCATCGAAAATTATGGGGCCTCCGTCTCAATCTGAGGGGATTTCATCAGATCATCAATGCCACGACTGCTCTTGGATCACTGGAGGTTTTAGAGGATCTGGGGTATCCCATATCTGCCGATTCGATGGTGGAAGGCCTGAGAGAGGTGGATTGGCCAGGAAGGTTGGAAATGGTTGCTTCCTCACCCAAGGTGGTCCTCGATGGAGCTCACAATCCAGCAGGAGCCCTCGTCCTGAAGGAGTCTTTGGGGAAAGAATTCCAATACAACCACCTTAACCTCCTCATCGGCGTGATGAAAGACAAAGACATTAAATCCATCCTTCGTCTCTTAGCCCCGCTGGCAGATCACATCATTCTCACTCAACCGAATAATGATCG
>CAZFJD010000336.1:0-3400 GCA_964518775.1 uncultured Syntrophaceae bacterium | reverse complement strand
ATGGAGAAAGAAGCAAGGACTAATTCCAAATGACAAAGTCCAAAGTTCAAATAAAACCCAAATGATCAAAAAGAAAGTTTTTTGCATTTTGTCATCTATTTGACATTTGCCTGCCTGCCGCAGGCAGGGATTTTGGCATTTGACATTATGCACTATTCGAGGAGGATAAAATGAAAAAGTTGGGATGCATAATCACTGTTGGGTGTCTCATTCTTCTTTTTTCATCGGGCTCAGCTTTTGGACAGGCTCAGAAGCCTCCCAAGAAAACCCCTGAACTATTGAGCCAAGGCAAAAAACTTTATGAACAGAACTGCGTGAGCTGCCATGGTTCTAAGGGAGATGGAAAAGGCCAACTTGGAACAGCTCTTAAACCTTCTCCCTCAAACTTTACCAAACCTTTCAAACAATGGACTTTTGGCAAAGGTGATCTCAAAAAGCTCTTCGATGTGATTACGAAGGGAATTCCAAATTCGTCCATGGTGAAATGGGATCACCTTCCTGAACAAGAACGTTGGGCATTGGTCTATTTCATCGTCGATTTTGCTTCTCCAAAGGCCCCAGCAAAGAAGAAATGAAATTCAAGTGTCGCAAAAAGCATATTGAGGAATTTAGGAATTGGGAATTTCCGAAATTGTGATTACTAAATTCGCAATCCCTAATCTTAGGGGAGGAGGGAGTTTATGAATTACAAAAAATTTGAGGAATTACCATGTTGGAATAAAGCAAGGGAACTATGTCAGGCAGTTTTTAAAATAACCAATCAGCCGGATTTTAAAAAAGATTTTAGTTTACGGGATCAGATATGGAGGGCTGCAGGGGCAACAATGGACAATATCGCCGAAGGCTTTGACGATGGATCGACTCGTGAAATGATCCGATTCTTGGGCTATTCCCAGAGATCGTGCAGTGAAGTGCAATCTCAACTCTATCGAGCTTTAGACTGCAAATATATCACTCAGAGCCAATTTGATAGGACATACGAGTTTGCTTCTGAATGTCGAAAACAGATCAAAGGATTTAGGAAGTATTTGAGAAATTACAAGGACTACATTGGGAATTGAGGAATTAATTCAGAGAGGAATTCCTAAATTCCCGAATTCCTAAATTTGGAATTGCAGCAGAGTGAGATGAAGGAGATTACATCCGAAGAATTATCATCTTTTGATGGGAAAAATAGCTATCCAGTCTATGTTGCCTTTGAGGGAAAGGTCTATGATGTCTCCAAGAGTCCTCTCTGGTCTTCAGGTCTCCATATGAAAAGACACCCCTCTGGAAAGGATCTCACTGGAGAGATCTCTGCAGCTCCTCACGGACCGGAGGTCCTTGAGCGCTATCCTCAGGTGGCTATTCTGAAAAAAGGGCCACCAGAGGAACTGAAGCATCTCCCTCCCTTTGTTCAGGGTCTCCTTCAACGATTCCCAATGGCGAGACGCCATCCCCATCCTATGATCGTCCACTTTCCCATCGCCTTTTTAATGGCCGCATCCCTCTTCGTTCTTCTATACTTCCTCTTTCAAAATCCTTCCTTTGAAATCACCAGTTTCTACCTTCTCCTCCTCGGAACCATCTCCTCACCTTTTGCAATGGCTAGCGGCCTGCTTACCTGGTGGGTCAATTACCGATTAAAACTCACCCGTTTTGTAAAGAGAAAAATTCAACTGTCTATTGTTCTTCTCATTTTCGAAATAATCCTCGTCGTCTGGCGTAGTTCGAGTCCAAAAATCTCAAATCCTGTTTATTTCATCCTGATACTCCTCCTTACACCCATCGTCGTCCTTCTGGGTTACTACGGTGGTCAGATGACCTTTCCGCCTGCAAAATGATAGGGACTTGAGGTAATGCCGCGATGGCGAGTAATGATTCTAGCTTGGAATTTCATCCAATCACGCCATCTCCTCATCTCCCCATTATCGAAGTTGGGAGGATTCCATGAAAACCCATTATATTTTGTCGGGTATTTGAAAGGACCGGCCGGGAATTGTGGCAAATCCTGAAATCGGAGATCTTGATCCTGAACCAAGTTGATGATGACATTACTTGATTGAGGTCAGGGTTCAAGGTTACAGAGAAGGGATTTTTCAGAGGTCTCTTAATTTTTCTATTGACAAAGATTTATTTTTTGATATTGTTACCTAGCAAAAATTGATTTCAATATATGAAAATCTATAGGTTCATTGTTTGATTTAAAATTAACGGGAAAAAGGTCGATTATAAGATTTCAAATAGTTAAAATGGTATTCATTCTAAAAATATGACATTAATAAAAGGCTTATTAATTCTTGAAGTTTTTCTAAACACGGATAACGATCAATCTCTTTCTAATATTTCCAATCTCACAAGATTAAATATTTCCACAACTCATCGAATATGTAATATGCTCGAAAGACATGGATATTTAAATAGAAATCCAAGAACCAAGAAATATGCATTGGGCCATAAAATTCTTTCGTTATCTACTTCATTAACCCGAAAAGATAGATTATGCAATGTAGCTCATTCATATATGCAAAAATTATGTCAAGACTTCAAGGAGGTAATAAATCTAGCAATATTAGACAATCTAGAAGCGGTAGTAGTTCATCGGGTAGAAACAAACCGCACTCTCGTGCCTCAGCATAGGATAGGAACAAGATTTGCTCTTCATTGTACTTCTGTTGGGAAGGTTCTTTTAGCTGGGCTTGAAGATAAGGCTCTCAATCAAATTCTGAATCAAATAGAATTGAAGCCGCTAACAAAATATACAATAACTTCAAAAGAAAAATTATTGCAAGATATATTTTTAGTAAAGCAAAGAGGTTATGCGATTAATGATAGGGAGCTTAATGAAGAAATCCGTGCTATTGGCGCTCCGATAAAATCTGCAAATGGGGAAGTAATTGCAGCTATTAATATTGATGCCCCGGTCCACAGAACACCATTATGGAAGCTTAAACAATTTGCTCCAAAGCTTATTGAAACTGCAGTATCAATTTCAAAAGATATGGGATACATTGTGAATGAGTAATGCAATGAAAGTCTTGGGTTAAAAATACATTATACGAGGAGGAAAAATGACGAAATTTTTATTATTGAAAAAGAGAAAGAATATTGGTGAGATAATAATGAACCGCCCCGAGAAGTTGAACGCGCTCACAATAGAGATGTATCAAGAACTTGTCGAGGCATTTGATGAGATAGAAAGAGATGACAATATTCGAGTCATCATATTGTCTGGAGCGGGCCGGGCTTTCTGCGCAGGATGGGATATGACTCAGGAAAAGGACACCGTGGGAGACCCGGATTGGGAAAGGAAAAAATATGAGATTTGTAATGCGGCTCGGTGGAAAATCTGGGATCTAAAAAAACCCGTCATTGCCAAAGTTCATGGATATTGCGTGGGTGCTGGATGCCATCTTGCGAT
>CAZFJD010000335.1:0-3409 GCA_964518775.1 uncultured Syntrophaceae bacterium | reverse complement strand
GCCTACTCTGTGCAGTGTATGTGTCATCTTCAAACCTCCTTCGCCAATGGTCGGCCTAACCCCACGCATGTCTTACCGTTTGGAGCAACCCACAAACCGAGATCTTTGACGATTGGATCCGTTGGAAACGAACCATCAGGGGCGACCTTTGTGATGAGATCCAAACTGAATACCGTGTCGATCTCTTGGGAGGCCTTCTTCAGGAGTTCGATCACTTCTGGCAGCTTACTTAACTCAACAGTAAACTCAAGAATGAGCGACATTACCTTCTCATTTAATACTTCCTTTTTAAACCTGCCGGTCTTAGGATCTTCCATGAGACTAATTGTGGGATTCAATTTTTCGAACTCCACCCCAATTTTGGCAACCGCCTGGGCGACCTTCTCCACATCGTATATTCGGGCGCCTGAGATCGGCCGCCCGAACTCCACTGCTATCCCAGCATCACCTCTCTTAAACCTTCCGGTCACATCATTCGTCTTCATCTCCTCCGTACCCCGACCAGGAATACCTGTCGTTGTGCCTGTGGCAAGCTCATCGCTGAGAACCTTTCGAATAATGCGAGGCCAAGCCAGTTCCTGCTGGTAAATCGCATCGGTTGGACAATCAGCATTACGAATGCAATTAGAACATTCCACACATTCATCAAAATCGATTCGTGCCATATCGTCTCTCAATGCAATGGCATTGACAGGACAGTAGGGGATACACTGTCCGCAGCCTGAACATTTATCCGGATCGATACGCATATTAAACCTCCTTTCCCGTGCTACTTTCCGACTTCTCCACTAACCCTGATGAGACGATAGAAAAGAGACAAATAGAAATGCTATTAAATCATGGCTGACGAGCAGCCCCAACGTGAGTGAATAATCAACAGGGTAGGCAAATCCGGATACGAAATCATTATTCCAAGGCCCCCGAACTGGAAATTCTTTCAACCGCTTTTATCAATTGTGAATTATCCTGATCCTCTAAACCCAGAGATTGTGCAGCAAGAAAGTAATGATAGGCCGAAGTGCCGGCTAATAGTGGGAGTTTAAGACGTTTGCCAGTATTGATGACAATATCCATATCTTTACACATTTGGCCCAAGCCCCCTCCTGAAGATTTTTGGTCGAGGACACTCGAAGAAATAATTCTGAAGAAGTCACTTCCTGCAATCCTTTTCCCAATCACCTCGCTCACTATCCGGGGGGTCATTCCCACGAAAGTGGGAATCCAGAAGGGAAATACTGGATTCCTGCTTCCGCAGGAATGACTTTTTAAGGAAACGAACTTCTGACTCACCACACTAGATTTTCTTATTGCTTTACAAATTTCCTAAATTTCTCTACGACCCTCGAGGGCTTTTGATAGGGTCATCCCGTCTGAATATTCGATCTCACCCCCCATGGGAATTCCGTAGGCGATCCGAGTCACTTTCGCACCGAAGGGTTTGATCAGGTCGGTAAGGTAGAGGGCCGTTGCTCCTCCTTCAACCGTGGGGTTGGTCGCCAGAATCACCTCTCTCACTTCTCCACGCTGAAGTCGTTCCATTAATTCTTTAATCTTGAGGTCGTCTGGACCAATGCCCTCTAAGGGGGAGATTGCTCCATGTAGCACATGGTATCTTCCATTGAATGCACCTGTGTTCTCGATGGCGATGAGGTCATTGGGACCCTCCACCACGCAGAGGATCTCAGGGTTTCGATTTTGGTCTTTGCAGATTCGACAGGGATCTTCATCTGTCAAATTGAAGCAGATGGAACAGAGGTGGATCTTTTCCTTGACTTCCAGGATCGCTCTTGCCAGTGATTGAGCCTCTGACGGACTCCTCCGTAAAATATGATAAGCCAATCTCGAGGCCGTCTTTCGGCCAATTCCTGGAAGTCTTGTCAGGGCTTCGATCAGCTGATCGATCGGTTTGGCATGGAGAGCCATTCCTTACTTCCCTAAAAATAATAATGTCAAATGGCAAAGTTCAAATTTCAAATGAAATCCAAAGCTCAAATACCAAATATTTTTTATTTTGAAATTTGACATTTATTTGACATTTGGATTTTGACATTTGAGTTTCCGACTTTCTTAGAATAGTCCTGGTATACTCAATCCACCTGTGATCTTTTTCATCTCCTCCTGCATCATCTCGTGGGACTTCCGGATGGCCTCATTCACAGCCGCGGCAATGAGATCTTGGAGCATCTCGACATCTTCCTTGTTGACGACTTCTCGATCGATCCGGACAGAGAGAATCTCCTGTTTTCCATTCATCACCATGGTGACCATTCCCCCACCAGAACTGGCCTCCACTGTCTTACCAGCCATCTCCTCTTGGAGCTGCGCGATTCTCGCATGCATCTGTTGAGCCTGCTTCAAGATATTCCCGAAACCTTTTGTCATTCCCTTCTCCTTCCGTTTCCTCTCATCCCTCCACAATCTTCCCTTTGAAGAGACGGAGGGTTTCCTGGATGATGGAGTTCCGTCCCGTCTCTTCGGCCTCTGACGCATTCCTTGCTTTTAATCTTATTCCCTGCTCTAAAGGTGAGATAACCACCTTGGTCTTCCTCTTAAAATATTCCTGACAGATCGACTCTATCTGACTTCGATTCTCCTTTTCTGCTATCCGCTCATAGTGGAAAGAGTCCTTCTCGAAACCGATCTCGATTTTCTCATCGCTTATATCAACAAGATTCCCCAAAGCTAAGAACGAGCCCAACACCGGGCTTCTCGCCCGGGTAAAATCGACCAATCCCCTCCATGTCTCTTCACCTATCTTCTGCAACTCTCTCCCACCTCTCGTCCCCTTTTGGGAATCCTCTGGATCAGTAGTGATCTCAACAGGGGGTTCCATCTCTTTGATCATCTCTGTTAGGTGTTCTGCCTCCTCGGAATCCTCCAATGTCCTTTCCATTAGCTTCTCCTGATCCTTCTCGCTCGGTATTGTCAGAGGCTCGATTTTCTCGAGTCCCTCCAACTTTCTCAAAATCTCATCGATGGGAAGGACGGCCCGGAGCGTAGCCATTCGAATTAGAGTCATCTCCAGCATGATTCGAGGGAAAGTGGATTGGGCGACCTCCTCCTCCCCCTTAAGAAGAAGGCTGAAGAGATGGTTTAAATGATCGAATTCGAATCTTTCCGCCTGTCTTCTCAATGCCTCGAACTCCTCCTTTGGTAATTCCATCAATCCCTCAGGCTCGTGACTCACCTTCATGAGAATCAGGTTTCGAAAACATTGGAGGAGTTCTTGGCAAAAGTGTTGGAGATCGTACCCATAGTGATAAACATGCTCGACGATCTCCATACACCGTTCGGCATCCCTACCGGCTATAGCCTCGATGGTATCGTAAAGAATTTTTCGATCGATCAGCCCAAGAACCTCAGTGATATCCTCATCCCGGATATTCTTGCCGCCGTACGAGATCACTTG
>CAZFJD010000334.1:0-3411 GCA_964518775.1 uncultured Syntrophaceae bacterium | reverse complement strand
CCAAGGGTATTCGGTATGAAGATCCTCTTTCAAAAAGGAGATTCTTCCTGATTGAGGAGGTGAGAGTCTATCCTGATCTCCCGTCTTTTTTGAAAGGAACCTTACGAGTCCGAGAATGTATCATCGTGAAGCCCTCCTTCTTCTTCTATCGATCCCGGGATGGTAGCTTGATCGTTCCGTGGACGACAATGGAAAGGAAAGAGAAGGGCAAGGAGATTTCTGAGGACCGGGAGAGAGAGAAGAAGGAGCCTGTTCAGATTAAGATCGACAAGTTCCGAATCCAGAAAGGCTCAGTCGATTTTGAGGACAGAAAGGTGGGAGAGCCTTCCCCACAATTGAAATTGAGAGAGTTGGATTTAGAAGTAGAACATGTTCAGTATCCCTTCGGCTCGATTCGTTCCTCTATCGAGTTGAAAGGAAAGATGAAAGGAAGGGAGAAAGACGGAAGCATTTCCATGAAGGGATGGATGGATCTTAAGACCATGGATATGGAGACGTCCTTCAAGGTCCAGGAGATCGAGGTGAAGACCTTCGAGCCCTACTATCGAAAAAGGGTCTCGGCAGAGATTGAGGGGGGACGTGTCGATCTGGAGGCAAAGATCGGAGTAAAGGAAAAGATGATCGACGCACCTGGGCAGTTACAATTGATCGATCTTCATATTAAGGAGGAGGGGACAGTTCTTTGGATTCCTGCAAAAGTCCTCCTCTCCCTATTAAGAGATAAAGGGAACCGAATCCAAATCCAGTTCCACGTCAAGGGCAACCTGGATGATCCCCGGTTTAGCCTTCAAGAGACCTTCTTAACGCGTGTGGCCGTTTCTCTGGCAGAGACCTTGGGGATTCCGATCAAGGTTGTTGGTGAAACGATTGTCGAAGGGGCGGGAAAGGGGATTGGAGGAATCGTAGAAGGGCTGAAGTCGATTGAGAAATTGTTTAAGAAAAAGAAGGAGAAAGAGCGATGAGTATTCTTAGAGACCTCGGAACTCCTATCTTTAAGGCAGGTGGAATGCCGGCAATTGACCTCCAGACTTATGTCCTCTCTGTCGGAGGTTTAGTGAAGGAGGAACGGAATTTTTCATGGCAGGAAATTTTAGCAATGCCAAAGAGCATTGTGAACTGCCGTCTCACCTCTGTCTCTGGCTGGTCGGTTCGAGCCAATTGGGAAGGAATAAAATGGGGTGATTTTATTAAAAAGGTCACGGTCGATGCAAAAGCAAATCATGCGCGGTTTACCACTGTTGGAGGGGGTTACACGACAGTCGTCAGTTGCAAGGATTTAGAACACCCGAGAGTCCTTTTGGCTTATGGTGTGAATGGCGAACCCATCGAACCAAGCTACGGAGGACCATTGAGGATGGTGATTCCCAACCTCTGGGGATATAAGAGTTGTAAATGGTTGGGAAGGATTGAATTCATCGATCAGATGGAGGGTGGTTACTGGGAGGACAGGGGATATACCCGCTCCGGGATTATCGAACCAGGTTTCACCTTAGATATCAATACGAAGACCCGAAGGCCCATCTCAGGCGGAGAGATTACAGAATTTTAAATTCCAATTTCCAAATCCCTGCCTTCGCCGGAGCGCCTGCCCTCCGCAAGGCTTCTGGAGGCGGGGCTTCGCGCAGGCAGGCCAAATTCCAAATAAATTCCAACCTCCAATGTCCGAATGACCAAACAAAAGCTTCATAATGTTAAGTTTTGGTGATTGGAATTTGAAGATTGGATATTGTTTGATCATTGGTGCTTGGAAATTGGTGATTGCTGGATCATTCATTTTTAGGAGGAAGCAAAAACGTTGATTCGAATCCGATGGATCGTTTCCATCTTGTTGATGCCTTTTTTGTGGGGACGTAGCAAACCCTTGGTACGACCAGATCGGATCGGATGGAACCCGTCCTTGACGCCCCAGACTATTCAGATCAGAGGACATACCATTTTTTATGCTGTTAAAGGAGAAGGAAGCCCTCTCATTTTGATTCATGGCTATGGAGCGGGAATGTGGGTTTGGGAGAAGCAGATCGAAATTCTCTCTCATTCCTTTAGAGTCTATGCCTTGGATCTCTTGGGCCATGGCTTTTCAGACAGGCCAAAGATTCATTATACGGCGGAAGCCTACATCCATTTCTTAAGGGATTTCATGGATGGTGTTGGGATCGAGAAGGCGACCCTGATCGGGAATTCCATGGGTGGAGGGATTGCGTGGGCGGTGGCCGCTGTTTTCCCAGAACGTGTAGAGAAGTTGATACTGATCAACTGTATCCCCCCTGATGTTTTGGACCAGGTTAGGAATGATTCGTTCAGAGCATTGGTGGCTATCAAGGATATTCCCCTTCTGCCGCATCTGGTCATCGCCACTCGAAGCAGAAGATCGATTAAATGGATCCTTCATGAGTGTGTGTCGAATATTAAACTCATCACTCCCAAGATATTGGATCGACAATACCAGCTTTCAAAAATCAAAGGGACCACTTGGGTCCTTTACTCCACCTTTAAAAATGCCAAAGAGGCCCCAAAGTTAAAAGATTATCTCTCCAAGATTAACCAACCCACGCTCCTCCTCTGGGGAGAAAGAGATCTTATCTTTCCTCCATCTGTGGGAGAGGGCCTCCATCAAGCCATTAAAGGTTCGAAATTTCAGGTGATTGGAAAGAGCGGCCATATCCCCATGTGGGAAACTCCGGAAAAGGTCAATCAAGCCATCCTCTCTTTCCTGAAAGACTAACGCATAGAGCAAAGCGTAAAGAAATTTCCTATTGACATATTATTCTTACGTATATTAATATGTATTTAGAAGATGTAAAAAGGAGATGTCTATGGGGAAGACTACAGTTTTTGTGGATGAGGTACTCATAAGTCAGGCCCTCAAAGCTTCGAAATTGAGGACGAAAAAAGAAGTGATTGAGGCAGGGCTGAAGGAGTTGGTTAGGAAGAAAAACCAGGAGCTCTTGCGTGGGGAACTCGGGTCCTTTGACATTGACCTCTCTCTGGATGAGTTAAAGAGACGCAGAGCGGGGAAATAGAATGATCCTCATTGACACATCGACATGGCTCTTTGCTCTAAAAAAAGACTTCCACCCTGTTATCAAACAGAAAGTCGAACAGTTGTTGGTCCAAAGTGATGTAGCTATATGCGGAATGATAGCGCTTGAGCTACTCGGTGGCACTACGTCAGTGAAGGAATACCTCCGCTTAAAAAGCAGACTTGATGCACTGTATTATATTGAATCGGATCGAGCCCTATGGGATCTTTCATCAAAACTTTCCTTTGACTTAAAGCGAAAAGGGATCAGTATTCCTTACGCAGACATTCTCATTGCCGCCTCTGCCCTCAAAGAAAGAGCGATTCTCGTCCATGCCGATTCTCACTTTGATTCCATTTCGGATCACACCGATTTAAAAGTTGAAAGCCTT
>CAZFJD010000333.1:0-3455 GCA_964518775.1 uncultured Syntrophaceae bacterium | reverse complement strand
AGGGATTGAAGCTCTGGAGGGTAAAGATATCGATGAAGTGAAAGAGAAATTCCATCGTCTCCTTTCCCAATGTCGAAAAGAAAAGGAGAAGATCAAGCAAGGGATAAGGATACGATCAGAAGAGGCACTGAGAAGAGAAGGGATCTATGGAAGTGCAGTGGAACCCAAACTCGAAGGGAGTGAAATTTGGAAAAAAGAAAGTGAGAAATTGGATCACTCCTACAAAACCAAACTGGAAAAGATCAAAGAGCAGTTGAGGGGGTTATAGATAAGAGACCTAACTTCATATGGCAGATATTGTGAGCTCAATTCCTGGCTAGCGATCTCGCAGGCCTTTATTCTGAGGCAATCTTTGGGGCTAACGATATCCGAAGAAATCAAGCCTCCCGATCAATATATGAATATCATATCCTAACTTTCCTGAATGTCTAAAATCAGCACATCTATAGCAGCTATTGAGCCTTCCTAAAAAAGTAGTTCCGCATGGTTCTTTCCGGTTATAGTTTTTACCTGCAAAAAGCGAGGACAACTTTGCATTAAGAGGCTGATGATTTCCGATGAAAGTGCGTGTCTGATGAAATTAGCCATATTGTGATCTGGGAGACCAGTATGCTCAAATTACTGCTCCTTTGCCCTACGCCGATTGGATAGTGAAGAACCCACCCAAAAATTTTGTTCTTTCTCTCATACTTTCCAGTACAAGAGGCCGAGGATCAGGACATTTCCACCCACTTCAATTCCGTTCAAATGATGCTGCCCACCTTTTTAAGTTGAAATTGCTTCTTGAGGTTTTTGATCCTCTATCGGTACCCATCATAATATAAACCTCCTCTTCCCGGTCCGAGCCACTAATGAGCGTGCTCTCCCTCATTAGGTATCACATATTATAATTATTTGATCATGAGAAAACTTATTATTCTCACTTTTCCAGTTTCTTTATGATTTTCTCTAGTTTCTCTTTTTCTCCGTCCAACATTGTGTAAGTATGGATATCTTCAGGAAATTTTAATTCTATGACATCTTTTGCATAATTCGCCATAGCATTGATGATTTCCTCAGATAAATTCGAATATTTTTTAACAAACTTTGGAGTAAATGCTTGGAATACTCCCAGCATGTCACTAACAATAAGAAGCTGACCGTCGACATAACGACCTGCTCCTATCCCATAGACTGGGATCTTGAGATCCTCGGCAATAAATTTTCCAATCTCGGGGGGGACAGCCTCCAGTAATAAAAACATTGCCCCGGCGTCTTGAACTGCCCTTGCATCCAAAATCAATTCATAAGCACTTTCTGCCGTCCGGCCCTGCGCCTTAAATCCCCCAATCTGCCCAGAACTTTGGGGGGTCAGACCGATATGACCACAAACAACCATTCCTGCATCAGCGATCGCTTTTATCATGTTAAGGATACGGCGCCCCCCTTCCAACTTAATGGCATCGACTCCTGCTTCCTTAAAAAATCGTCCTGCATTTCTTACGGCATCAGCGGGTGTGGTTTGGTAAGATAAAAATGGCATATCACCCACAACAAAAGTATTCAATGCTCCGCGACGTACAGCTTCTGAATGGTAAATGCATTGATCCATGGTAACAGGGATTGTTCCTCCTGCATAACCATAAACGCACATACCCATTGAATCTCCGACAAGTAACATATCGATACCAACCTTTTCTGCAAACTGTGCGGTTGGAAAATCATAACTGGTCAACCATGTTACTTTCTTTCCAGCCTTTTTCATCTCCGTAAAATCGAAAATGGTCTTTTTCATTTTTGAGCACTCCATCCTCCATATTACTTTTCACCAAAAAATTTATGGTTATTAATTCAATCAATGAAAAATCTTTTCGGTTACAAAAATTTAACAACCAGATTCCCCACTTCCGATGTACTGTATCCCATCTTCCCGGCTGAAAGATCTTTCAAATGTTTGCTCAATACCTGAACCACTGCTGATTCTATTCTTTGGGCTGCTTTCTTTTCTCCCAAATGGTCTAACATCATTTGACAAGCACATAGAGCCGCCATGGGATTGATGATATTTTTACCGGCGTATTTTGGAGCGGAACCTCCAATAGGCTCAAACATTGAAACTCCGTGAGGATTGATATTTGCTCCGGCAGCAATCCCTAATCCTCCCTGAATGATAGCTCCTAAATCGGTGATAATATCCCCAAACAAATTGTCGGTAACAATGACATCAAACCATTCTGGATTTTTTACCATCCACATGCAAATGGCATCCACATGGGCATAATCCGTTTCGATGGTCTTATAATCCTCTTTAACTTCATTGAATGTTCTCTCCCAGAGGTCAAATGCATAAGTAAGCACATTGGTCTTTCCACATAACGTCACTTTATTTTTCTTGTTCCTTTTACGGCAATACTCAAAGGCATAACGAATGCAACGTTCTGCACCTTTTTTAGTGTGAATGGCTTCCTGTACCGCAATTTCATCAGGTGTGCCCTTTTTAAAAATCCCTCCTGCGCCTACGTAAGCGCCTTCCGTATTCTCCCTGATGATGACGAATTCAATATCCTCTGGGTTCTTATCTTTAAGCGGTGTGGCTACCCCTGGATAAAGCTTAACAGGTCTTAAGTTGATATACTGATCTAGTTCAAATCGGATCTTCAATAGGATCCCTGGCTCCAAAATACCAGGTTTCACATCTGGATGCCCGACAGCACCAAGGTATATAGCATCCACTTTCCTTAATTCCTCAAGTACAGAACGGGGTAAAGTCTCCCCTGTCCTGAGATAACGTTCTCCCCCTATATCATAGTAAATAGGTTCAAATTTAAATCCTTCGATGTTAGAAACAGCTTTGAGGATTTTAATCCCCTCTCTCACAACCTCAGGTCCTATGCCGTCGCCTGGTATCACTGCAATACGATATTCCTTCATTCTATTCCTCCTTGTCTATGATAGTGATATGACCTTATTTTATTTTCTTCATTATATGAAGGATTAAGCCTCCATCATTGAGAATCTCCAAAATGAAAGGAGGTATTGGATTTGCCGTATATTCCTTTCCAAAGGTAAGGTTTTTTAGAATACCAACCCTAATATCGCACTGTATGATATCTCCCTCATTGGCATCTTCAACAAGCTCCGGGCACTCAATGAGAAGAAGTCCTGTGTTAAAAGCATTCCGGTAAAATATTCGGGCAAAACTTTTTGAAATTACGCAAGAAATACCACATCCCTTAATCGCTAGAGGAGCCTGTTCACGTGATGATCCACAGCCAAAATTACTCCCGCCAATGATGATATCTCCTTGGGCAACCCTTCTGTGAAATTCAGGATCGATCCTTTCCATACAGTGCGACCCAAGTATTATTTCATCGGTAATAGATAGGTACTTCGCTGGAAGAATATTATCTGTATCTATGTTGTCCCCGAACTTGAAAGCTTTTCCTTTGAACATCATATCAAAAAACCTCCTCAGG
>CAZFJD010000332.1:0-3458 GCA_964518775.1 uncultured Syntrophaceae bacterium | reverse complement strand
ATGTGCAGATCAGTAGAGGAGGGGGGGCCTTTGTGGCGGGAGAATCAACAGCCCTCATGGCCACGATTGAGGGGAATGTCGGAGAACCCAGAGCAAAGCACATTCATACTGTCATAAGCGGTCTCTGGGACCGGCCGAGCAATTTGAATAATGTGGAGACCTGGGCCAATGTACCCTTCATTATTGACAATGGGGCAGACTGGTATTCTCAGATCGGAACCGAAGGCAGCAAAGGGACGAAGATCTTTTCTCTCGTCGGGAAGGTGAATAATACTGGTCTGGTCGAAGTTCCCATGGGAATTACCCTTCGAGAGATCGTTTATGATATCGGGGGTGGAATCCCGGGAGGGAAGAAATTCAAAGCTGTCCAGACCGGAGGGCCTTCAGGGGGATGTATTCCGGAATCGTTGATCGATCTTCCTGTGGACTTCGATCGGTTGACCGAAGTGGGTTCTATGATGGGCTCCGGCGGAATGATTGTCATGGATGAGTCGACCTGCATGGTCGATGTGGCCAAATATTTTATGAATTTCTTAAAAGATGAATCGTGCGGAAAGTGTACCTCCTGCCGGGAAGGGACGAAACGGATGCATGAAATACTGACTGAGATCAGCGAAGGCCGGGGAAAACCTGAACACATCGAACTCCTTGAAGAACTGGGATGGGTGACCGCAGAGGCGTCGCTCTGCGCATTAGGAGGAACAGCTCCCAATCCTGTCCTCTCCACCATCCGATACTTTCGGGACGAATACCAGGAGCACATTATTAATAAACGGTGTCCGGCAAAGGTTTGTCGGGCTCTTCTCCAATATCGAGTGATCTCCGAAGTTTGCAAGATGTGCGGTGCCTGTGCAAAAGTCTGCCCTTCAGAGGCAATTAGTGGTAAAACAAAGACAAAGAAAGAAAAAGGAATCCCCTTTAAAATTGATGAGCAAAAATGCATTAGGTGCGGGATGTGTTTCGAGTCCTGTAAATTCGAAGCGGTAGAAGTCCAATAAAGCATGACGTCATTGAGTCACTAAGTCATCAAGTACCTAATGACCTAATCACATAATGACCGAATGACGGTTTGGGGGATTGGGAGGAAAATTCATGGTTCCCTTTAAGATTGATGGTCAACCCGTTGAAGGAAAAGAGGGAGGTAATCTCTTAGAAGCGGCTCTCGATGCAGGGGTCGAGATTCCTCATCTTTGCTACAACGAATCGGTGAAGCCCTACGGAGCTTGTCGTCTCTGCCTGGTGGAGGTGGTTCGGAGAGGGAGGTCAAGAATGACCACCGCCTGTACCCATCCTGTCATGGAAGGGATTGAGGTGGTCACCCAATCGGAAAAGGTCTTGCGGGCCCGTCGGACGATCATGGAGCTTATCCTGGCCATGTGCCCCGGGGATAAACTCATTCAGGATATGGCGAAGCGAATGGGGGTCGAAGAAGTTCGTTTCAAAAGAGATGATAAAGACTGTATCCTCTGCGGCCTCTGCGCAAGGGTGTGCGATGAAGTGGTGGGAGCCCATGCGATCCAATTCGCCTCTCGAGGGGACCGGAGGGAGATGATCCCTCCATTTAAAGAGGAAGCCATGAACTGCATCGCCTGCGGTGCCTGTGTGGTCGTCTGTCCGGTGGATGTGATTAAGATGAAAGAAGAAGGAGATGAGCGGACGATCATCCGGTGGAAACGAACGCTGAAGATGAGACAATGTAAAGTCTGCGGGAATTATTTCGCTCCCTGGTTCCAGTTGGAAAAGTTTAGAGAGCAGGCGAAGCTCTCAAAAGACTTCTTTGATGTTTGCTATACGTGTCGGAGTTGAAGGTTGTTGTGAGGTTGACATCACCGACGAATTGGATTATCATTTTATTGATTTTCACAGGAGGTTGCGGGTATGGTCCACGTGAAGTGGGAACCTTTTCGAGACCTGATGGCCATGCAGGATCGGATGACCCGACTCTTCGATGAGACGCTATCCCGCATTTGGAAGGAAGAAGTCCCCCGGAGGGCTTGGTCTCCTCCTGTAGATATTGTGGAAAGGGAGAACGACGTCATTCTAAAGGTCGACCTCCCTGAAGTGAATCAGAGTGATATCGATATTAAGATTGAAGAGGATACGCTGATCATTCAAGGGGAGAGAAAGTTCGTCCAAGAGACATCCCATGAAAATATCCTCCAAATCGAAAGGCCTTATGGGAGCTTCCAACGAACTTTTTCCGTTCCAAGAATGATTGACCGGGAGAAGATCAGGGCTGCCTATAAAGATGGCGTCCTTCGAATCGTCCTACCTAAGAAGCAGGAGGTTCATCCCAAGCAGATCGTGGTTGAAGAGAGTTGATTCAAGCGGCGAAAGGGGCCTCAAAGGCCCCTTTTCTATTTCTTAGGAACCTTCTTCCAATCCTCCAAGAACCGTTCGATTCCGATATCTGTCAATGGGTGTCTCACAAGCTGTTCTATCACCTTATAGGGAATCGTGGCCACATCCGCTCCGATCAGAGCTGCTTCCAGGACATGAATGGGATGACGGATGCTGGAAACGATCACCTCGGATTGGAAATCATAGTTGTCAAAGATCTTTACAATCTGTCCCACCAGATCCATCCCCGTCTGTGAGATATCATCCAGCCTCCCAATAAAAGGGCTGACATAAGTGGTTCCAGCCTTGGCCGCCAAGAGCGCTTGCGTAGGTGAGAAGACAAGAGTGGTGTTCGTCTTAATTCCTTCGGAGACCAGGATCTTGATCGCCTTCAACCCTTCCGCGGTCATTGGAATCTTGACAACGATATTTTCACCTGTCTCTGAGAGCTTTTGCGCTTCTTCGATCATGCCTTTAGAATTGAGACTCAGGACTTCAAGGCTGATGGGCAGTCCCTGGACAATCTCACAGATCTCTTTGATAAGAGATCCAAAGTCCTTATTCTCCTTAGAGATCAGAGTGGGGTTCGTTGTGACACCATCGATGATCCCCATCTCGTAGGCTTTCCTAATCTCATCAGGGTTTGCCGTATCAATGAAGAACTTCATCACAGCCCTCCTTGGTAGGCAGAAAAATAGGTGGTAAGAATTCTTTCTTACCACCTTGAAAATATCAACAATTGAAAAAATGGATTTTACGGAATCACTCTGAACTCTACCCTTCTATTCTTGGAGCGACCCTCCTTCGTTCTGTTATCTGCAATAGGCTTCGTGCTCCCGTAGCCCTTGATAACCATTCGATGTTCAGGAATATCAAATTTATCCTGGAGATATTTCTTCGCACTGAGGGCCCTCTTTTCTGAAATCTTCTGGTTCACCTTTTCTGGGCCAGCAGCATCGGTATGTCCCCCGATTTCCACTTTAAGCTGAGGGTTCTCCTTTAGGATCATCCTGGTTCGATCCAGTCCCTTAGCTGCGATTGGGCTATTGTTTGGCTTTTTGGGATCGAAATAGATCGTATCGAGCACCGGTGGTGCTGCCGGTTTCGGAGGAGCCGGT
>CAZFJD010000331.1:0-3473 GCA_964518775.1 uncultured Syntrophaceae bacterium | reverse complement strand
CGATAAAATAAAGGGCTTCGTGGCCACTGATCACCCGTGAACCCTGGGAGGTGATTTGTAGGCCTTTGAGTTTGGGATTATCGTGCCTTCCTCGTTTGACCTGGATCATCAGATCCAGGGCGATTTTCCTTATTGGATGAAATACGATCTGGTCAGTCTGGCCTGCCTCCACCCATAGAAGGTTCTCCTTCCTTACGCTTGAATGAACATCCGGTTCCAAGTAGCTCCTGGTTATTCCCCACCCTACGGGCAAGGGAAGGATGAGGAAGTAGCTTGTTCCGAAAAAGAGGTTCTTAGCAGCGATGATGTGTTTGGTCAGCTCAAGGGCCATGTTTGATGGAAGGCTTCAGGTGGTTTTTAGATATTCCTGTAAGAGTGTATCGAGTTGAGTTTTGTCCTTACCCGTGTATTTCATCTTTTTATTGACAATAAAGGTTGGGTATCGGTGTGCCCAGTATCGAAGCGATTTATACATACCCTGGAAAGATTGGACATCGATGATCTTGATCAAGATTTTCTCACGGTATTTCTGAGCTAACTCCCTAATCCAATTGGAGAGGAAAAGGTACTCCTCTTTAAGATCTTCAGGATATTCGTTGAGATCCCTTTCGTCCCTTTTTTCCTTCAGACCGACCTGGTCCGAAACGAACTCACAATGGGGTCACAAGTCATAAAGACCCGGGACCAGGGAGAGAACTTCAATCACAATCGGTTTCATCGTTTCCCTAAAATAAGACGGGAGAGCCATGAAGAAGCTCTCCCGTCGGCAAGTGAGTAATCTCTTTATTTAGCGCCTCCACCAGATGCTCTCGCCGGAGCAGCAGCAGGGGCAGCCTCCCTCTTTTCCTTGGTATATTTGGAGATGGCAGCAAAGGCATCTTTGATTAATACGGCTGCGCAAACAACTAGGAAGAGGGCGATCAGACCGGTGAGCCAGTCGCCGATGGCCCGGTCCGTGGTAATACCGGGGGTTGTGAAGAAATGTTTAAGTGTACCGTAGGAGATCCAGATGGCTGCAGAGATCGTCGTCACAAAGAGGAATATCGAAGGGTAAAGTGTGTATCGATGATTTTTCTTCTCGTAAGCCAGCCAGCAGGAGGCGATGAGCAGAGCCATAGAGGCCAACATCTGGTTAAACGCCCCCCCAAGGAACCAGAGGGTGGCCAGGATCCCAGTGAAACAGAAAACGGCGAAGATCACCAGAGTGAAGACTGTGGAAAAATGGATATCCTTGAAGATAGGCCAAAATTCCCCGAGCACCTCGGACCCATACAGACGCATGAACCGGACACCCAGATGGATGAGGGTCATAGCGATGATAGCAAACATGATGTTTGAAAAGACAGCTGCCGTATCTGTTGGCACCCCGAAAGTGGCGAGAAATTTTGCCCCTCCTGCGGAGAAGACAGCGGGTGGGCCTTTCTTGAGGGCTTCTGCATACCCCTCGAAACTTCCGAAGGCAGAGACGGCGATGATCAGGGCCAGCATGCCCATGATCATCTCGAGGAGCATGGAGCCTCCAGCCACAGGCAAGGTGTCCGTTTCTTTTTCAATCATTCGGGCTGTGCCTGAACTCCCAACCAAAGAGTGCCAGCCTGAGACTGCGCCGCACATGATCGTCACAAAGAGTATTGGCCAGAGGGGATTGGTTCCCCACCACCATCCCTTGAAGGCCGGGAAGTTTCCGAAGGATGGGTTCCACAAGAGGATTCCGATAGCGATCCCAATCATTCCGATGAAGACCACCCAGAATCCAAGGTAGTTAATGGGCTGAGCCCAGCGCCAGATGGGGAGCACCGCGCCGAAGTAGCAGAAGACGAGGGTAAAGATTACCCAGATGAACGTCGGCTGGTTGATGGTTCCAAATATGATCGGAGGCTTGTCGCCGCCACTGACCCATTTGAAGAAAACCTGTACCGGACCGAGGCTGGTCAGGAAAAGGATACCGATGAAACTGATGACCACGGTAACCACAGTGGCGGTGATGATGTCCTTCTTCCACTTATAAATCATTTGGCCGAACAAGAGGCCCATCAGAACCCAGATGATGATTCCCAGAGGAGCGCTCGGTCTCGTGAGGGCTGAAGCGATCATCAAAGCGAAGGCCCCGAAGCTAAACATCAGATTGAAGTAGATGAAGATGCTGATGAACATCCTTGCCCGCGGAGAGATCAAGGTGTAGCTCATGCCTCCAAGGCTCATCCCTTCCTTCCGGACACCCACCATGGTAGCAGTATAGTCGTGGACCCATCCCAAGAAGGCTACGCCGAGAAGCAGGTAGAGCATGGCTGGTACCCAGCCCCAGTTCACAGCGAAGATGGCACCAGCGATGGGCCCTATCCCACAGATGGATTTGTATTGAAAGCCAAAGAGGATGTTTTTGCCGGCCGGCATAAATTCGACGCCGTCCATGTACATCACAGCAGGCGTGGTCTTTTTGGGGTCGGATTGAACAACTTTGCGATCAATATACCGGCCGTAGGTTCGGTAAACAAGAATACCCCAAACAATAGCGATGATTAAAGCAATCAATGAATACATTTTTCTCCCTCCTTAGAGTTTACCCCGTTAGAAATAATGCCACGCTCCCCTGCGATGGGGTTTGTTGCCCCGCTGGAATTTCTAACGAGGTTTAATATTGGAAATTTTGTCTCCCCTTCCCTCGGGGAACTTTTCTGTCGTTCCAAAAATCCAAATTTCTCTGCAGGGAGCCCTTTCTCCTATCCATCACCTCCTTATAGAAAATTTATCCCCCCTCCTAAGTTAACAAAATATAGGCATAATTGAATAAAGATGTCAACACCATTTTTTGAGATTTCTGGAAAAGTCCAGAAATCTCTAATCAAGAGAGCATGAAGTAGTTTTTCAGAGCTCTCGTATTTTTTATTTGACATTGATTTCTATACGATTATAATGGTGTGGAAAAATAGTAGAGCCCAAAAGGAATTTCCGAGGTTTATTCAACCCAGGGAGGTAGGAAATGGCCAAGGAGAAGAAGCAAGAGGAACAGGCGGGTGGGTTTCTAAAAAGATTTGGAAAGGCCGCTAAAGAGATGATCTATGGGATGGCCGTTCATGACACGGCTCGGTTTGCTCTAAAGACTCGAGGGAGCATGGAGCACCTCTTCATTCTCATTACTATGGGCGACCTGTTGGGGGTGCCCATCTTGCCTCCTTATTATTCACTGCGCATATTGCCCTACGTCGTTCCCCAGATCTCTACCTGGAAAAGGAGGATGCTCCGGGAAAGGGATCTCACCGACGCTCTCGCCTAAAATCGTTTCTCTGGTCTATTTGGTTTATTTGGTTTCTCTGGTTAAGAAAACAAAATTAACCAAATAAACCAGAAAAACCAGATAGACCAACAGAGGAGGTGATTCCCATTTCATTAGCAGACATTTTTGATCGTTATCCAGATCGACGGTATATCATGTTTGGTGGAAAGGGAGGGCTGGGAAAGACGACCTTCTCCGC
>CAZFJD010000330.1:0-3515 GCA_964518775.1 uncultured Syntrophaceae bacterium | reverse complement strand
GCAGCCATCACGGAACCAACCTGGCCACCTGTGTTGGCTCCCATCGCATGCATCAGGAGATAGTTTTTCGGATTATACTTCTGGCCTTCTCTCTGCACGACCCTTGCTGACATGGGATAGGCTGAAATCCCAGCAGCTCCAATAAGAGGATTGACCTTACCCCCTGTCATCACTTTCATCACTTTTCCAAACAGAACGCCACAGACTGTATCAAGACAGATGGCGATAAAGCCAAGAGCTAAGACAATCAGCGTTTGAGGTTTTAAAAAGATTCTTCCATCCATGGTGGCTCCGATGGAGATTCCTAAGAGCAGAGTTACGATGTTGGCAATCTCGTTTTCCGAAGCCTTCGTGAGTCGGCTCACAGCGCCACATTCCTTCATCAAGTTTCCAAGCATAATTGTTCCCAAAAGAGGTAATCCCCTGGGTGCAATGAGGCCACCGATCACGGTCACGATCAAGGGAAAAAGGATCTTCGTCGTCTTTGAAACCGATTTTTTCACCACTCCCATATTGATCATCCTGTCTTCCTCTGAAGTAAAGAACTTCATCAGGGGGGGCTGGATGACAGGGACCAACGACATGTAGGAGTAAGCTGCCACCGAGACCGCACCCAAAAGATGAGGAGCGTACTTGGAGGTGACATAGATCGCTGTCGGACCATCGCAAGCACCGATGATGCCAATGGCGACCGCATCCTTTTGAGAAAACCCTAAAACCAGTGCCAAAGCCAAAGTAAGAAAGATCCCAAATTGTCCTGCGGCTCCGAGGAGGAAAATTTTCGGATTCTCTAAAAGAGGACCGAAATCGGTCATGGCGCCAATTCCCAAAAAGATGAGAAGGGGAAATAACTCCGTGGCAATGCCTGCGTCGTAAATAATCTTAAGGAAACCCTCTTCCTCCATTAATCCAGTCAATGGTATGTTGACCAGGATAGCTCCAAACCCAATCGGAACGAGGAGTAAGGGTTCAAAGTCTTTCTTGATCCCCAAATAGAGGAGAACACACCCCACCGCTATCATAATAGGATTTGACCAGTGAAGGTTTGCAAATCCTGCAATGAGTCCATTCAATCCGCCTACAATCGCATCTGACATCTTTCTTCCCTCCTTTTTTAAAACTACTTACCTTCTTCCTCCTTCTTATAAGGGAAGGCTTTTTTCAGGAGACTCATGAGGAGGCTCAAGATCCAAAGAGTCAAAAGCGTACCTCCCATACCAACGACAATCATTGTAATTGCGAACGTCCAATTATCCATAAAACCCTCCCAACAATTAAGGTCGAAGGTTTGAGCACAGAGATTGGAGGCCGAATCCTTTTGCCCGCCCACGGCAAGCGGACCTCAAACCTGAAGCCTCAATCCCTAAGTCTTGTCTCTTATATCACCCAAAAGAAGGAAGGTCAATAAAAAAGTGATTTTTTTAACAAAGTCGAGGAGTGCGAAAATTAATTCAGAATATCAAATGCTTACGTTCCATTAGACTTTCTACTTTGAAACTCTTTCGCCTGGTACATGAAGGCTTCGAGGCGGGTCAAGGTATTGGTCTGCTCCTGACCGTCGTAGGCCATATTCAGGATGGGGATATTATTATGCTCCTCTCGATATCGTTTGAGAACGGTGCTCACGATGGTTCCAGGCATACACGTAAAAGGCATAATATTAACAATCCCACTTGCACCCCTTCTTGCAAAATCGATCGTCTTTCCCACGGAGAGGATAGCCTCCCCTTCGAAGGACGAATCCAAATAAGGTTTGGCCTTTCTAAAGATGGATTTGGTTTTGGGTTCTCCGAAGTTTCTGAGACGACCTCTAAAAATCCTCTCCAGCTTATGTTCATCCTTTTTTTGATAGTAATCAGTGAGAAAAACTTTCAGAAGGTTCGAAAAAGACTTTTTCTTCAGACTTCTTCGCTTGGCGATGGTGTTAACATAGAGAATCCATTCAGTCAGGGGGGCGATCCATGCCTCCCCCCCAAACTGTTCAATCTTTCGAATGACATCCTCATTGGCGAATCGATTGAGACGGACAAAGATCTCTCCGACGATCCCGATCAGAGGTTTGGTTCCAGGGTTTTCGACTTCGATTTGATGAAACTCTTCCAGACTTTTCCTTAAAGCTTCTTCCAAATTGTTTTGATTCAATATCGCATCACAAACTTTTCTTAACGATTCCTGGTAGACCTGATCCGTTCTTCCTTTCTCCCTTTCATAGGGTCGGGTCTCTAATAGTTTTTTCATCAGGAGATCGACCGCCACAATCCCTTGCCATCCCAAGCGTGTGAATTGAGAACCCATAATGCCCAGATCGTTATACAGCGTCTCATCCTGATTGGGTGAGTAAATGGGAACGTGGTGAAAACCTAGGTCGTCCAGAACGAGGCGATGAAAGCGATGATATTGCCCAAACCGGCATGGCCCGTTTCCAGAGGGCATAAAGAAGGCAGCTCGTTCATGGTCGAAATTGGAATCCTTCACCAACTTCACCATATCGCCTGTGGTCAGAATGCAGGGATAACACTCCTTTCCTGAGGTGAGTTTCCTTCCCCAATAAAGGGTCTCTTCATCCGACTCAGGAAATACCTCGGCCTCCACCCCACAGACCTTAAAAGCAGCCGCTACGGCGAAGGAGTGGTCACACATGTAGGGGATGTAAATCTTCTTGGTCCGATCCGTCTTCGGCTTCCCCCTCCTTAGGGAGACTACTTTCTCAGGCTTCGCATTCTTGAGACTATCCAAGAAGGCCTCGCATCTTGTGATCGCACCTGCGTCCGCACTGTGCTCATCAATCTCCAATTGGAGGTAGGGCTTGCCTTTCGATAAATCCCTGAAGAAATGGCCAATAAAAGAATCCGGGCCGCAGCCGAAGTTTGTGATATAGACCGCATAAAGTCTTGGATCCTTCTTGATGATTTTCCCTGCTGCCAATATCCTTTGTCCATATCGCCAATACATCTCCCGAATCTCTTCTGTAGGTGGGACAGACTCCAGAGGCAGGAAGTCCATTGGTATGGCGAGGACCCCTAAATCTCGAAGTTTCTTTGGAATCTCAAGGTTGACTCCGGAATCGCAAGTGTTATAGGGCCTGCCTACGATGACCATCACCTTCTCATTGGCCCTGACTTGATCCAGAGTCTCCTTTCCCCGGTTGAGCAGGGATTGATAGAAAAGGGCCTGAAATCTCTCTGCCTTTTCTAAGGCCTGTCGCACCTGTTTCGCTCCACGATGGAGCGTGTCCCCAAAATCGATCAATTCCCTCTCCAAATGATCCCTTCCAAAACCAAAGTGGAAGATAGGTTGAAGCACTTCCATATGGACTCTTTCGAAACTAATGGAAGAAGGAACAGCATAAGGGAACGATTGAGCGTAGGGACACGCGGAGCTGTTGGGGATCTCAGGATGAGATGCCTTGAGATTCACAATGCTGGGCAGAAAGATCTTCTTCACTCCTTTTTCCAAAAGGTTGAGGACATGACCATGACTCACTTTGATGGGAAAACAGGTTTCGGCAACGACAT
>CAZFJD010000329.1:0-3522 GCA_964518775.1 uncultured Syntrophaceae bacterium | reverse complement strand
TATCTCTTGCATTCTCTATTTGGCTCCTTTAGAGTAAACTCCTTCTTTTTATCAAATACCCCCTTCCCTTTGTCAAGCAAAAATGGAGGATCCTTAATTCTTGTTGATCCCTTCAACAGAATTTGATAGGCTACTGATAAAAAGAGTGAAATGAATAAAATGGGTGAGTTATTACATGCTTATAATCAATGGGGGCAATTAGTTAAAACAGAAGATAGAGAAACCCTTCTGAAGGAAATCCGTGACTTTTCATATAAACATGGGGATGCTAATTTAGCAGTAGAAACAATTTACGTCGTATTATCAAATTCTAATGGGGAATTATATGTTGTTCGAAGAGGAGACAAACCAGAAAATCCGAATAGATTTGATAAAACAGTTGGTGGACATGTTCATGTCGGAGAAACGGCTTTCTCCACCCTCTATAGAGAAACACGGGAAGAAATTGGTGTACAAGTTATATTAGTAGATTTGTTTGGATACCCTCAGGCTGCATATGCTATAGATACTACTCAATTTGCTTTGGTCAGACCCATCGACTATCACCCATGGATGAAATCGATTCGGTATGTTAAAGACGGAGCCCCGTGGGTTAAAAGACACAAAGTCACGATTTTCGCGGGAAGGTATGATGGCGCTGTTCAATTTATTGATGGCGAAGCCACAGATATGCAATTGATTCCTGAAAACGAACTTTTGGATAGAATAAAAAAATCACCTGATCAATTTACATATGACTTAGAGGTATTGTTAAGAAATTATTCAGTTTTTTTCTGATGACTATGAACCAGTCAATTGAACCTTTCCTTTTTGATGTAGACACATTGCGAGATTTTACTGAAAAAGTATTCGGACGTCTCGGGGTTCCTCCTGAAGATGTAAGAATAGCGGCCGATGTTTTGATTGAGGCAGATCTTAGAGGTTTCGATAGCCATGGAGTAGCACGCCTTTTTGCCTGTTTCACTCGGATCAATAAAGGGCTCATTGAAGCGAAACCTAAAATAAAGATAAAATGGTTAACTCGTACTACAGGATACTGTAATGGAGGAAATGGACTGGGAATGGTTGTGGGTTACCATGCGATGAAGGCCTGTCTATCGAGAGCCAAAGAATTCGGGTCAGCTTTTCTGACTGTCAATCATAGCAATCATTTCGGGATTGCTGGATACTATTCATCCATGGCCCTCGATTGGGACATGATAGGCATTGCTATGAGCAATGCGTCTCCCCGAGTGGTGCCGACAGGAGGAACAACAGGAATTCTCGGAACAAATCCGATTAGTGTGGCCATTCCAAGAAAGGGGAATCCACCTTTCATTCTCGATATGTCCACCAGTGCCGTGTCCAGTGGTAAGCTGGATGTGTTTGTGCGTAAAGGAATGGAGATTCCTGAGGGTTGGGTTTATCCCTCGGTCGAACCCTTTCTTGATTCTGAAGGGGTCGTCCCGATGTCTGTTTTACAATATCCCTTGGGTGGAAAGAAAATAACGAGCGGTTACAAGGGGTATGGCCTGGCTTTGATGGTTGACATTTTATCTGGAGTACTATCCGCTGCAAATTTTGGAAGCAGACTTGCGTCATCGAAGACAGAGACAGAAGCAAACATGGGGCATTTTTTTGGGGCGATGCAAATTAAAGGGTTCCGCAGAATAAAAGAGCTTAATAAAGATTTTGACTTATTGGTTCAAGACATTAAATCTTCACCTCCTGAACCAGGAGTTGAAAAGATTCTTATTCCCGGAGAACCAGAGATATTGAACAAAAAAGAAAACTATAAAAAAGGGATACCCGTTCTTCCACCTGTGCTGGATAAACTTAAACAAATTGGTTTTGAGTTAAACATCCAACTTCCTCGTTGATTGAATCCGTGCCCCTCTCCTCTAAAGCTCTCCCAGACGCTCGCAGAAAGGGAGGACCCCATCATCGTCGAACAGGGGATAAATAAGGCGTCTCTTTTCTGAATTTTTGGGAAAGGGTTACTACCCCGACAAGTACGACTCCAAGGATATCAGCCCATCCAGCGGGATACATAAGAGAAAGGCCTGCGATAATCAGTAATATCCTTTCAAAAACGGTTGTCCGTTTAAAAAACCAACTGTCCACACCCCCCGCAAGTGCAAGGACACCCAGGAGAGCGGTCGCAAAGGTTGTGATGATATTTAACACCGAACCTTTCATCAGGATTCCCACCCCACTGGGGTGAAGGGTGAAAATAAATGGGACCAGAAATGCCGGGAGAGTATACTTCCATGCAAACATCGTTGTCTTATAAGGATCCCCTTTGCAAATGGCTGCAGCAGCGAAGGGAGAAAGGGCTGTAGGTGGAGAGACCTCTGAGAGAATGGCGTAATAAAAGACAAACATATGAGCGGCATAGTCAGGCACTCCAAGCATGATAAAGGCTGGCGCTACCATGACTACGGCTATAATATAGGTGGCAGTTACTGGCACGGCAAGACCGATTATCCAAATGATCAAGGCACAGTAAATGGCAGTCAATAGAAGGCTATTTCCTGCATAATGAAGGATGATTCCGCTGAATTTTATACCTAATCCCGTGAGGGTAACAACACCCACGATGATTCCTGCTGTGGCGCAGGTTGTGGCCACACTTAGGATGTTTAGAGATCCACTTCTGAGACATTGAATCAATTTTGATAAACCAATTGCTGTTTCTTTTCTGATAAAGGATGTTAGAAAAGCAAGGACGGTTGAAAGGAAGACAGAAAGGATTGCTGTAAACCCAAACATCATGAAAGCCACAATTGAGATCAGGGCGAACAGCTGATACCAGTACCTCTTGACCAGTGAACCTGCTGCAATGGTTGAGACCTCCACGTGCTTCACCCCATATTTCTTCGCATCGAATTCTACCATGAGAAAGATGGACCAATAGTAAAGAATTGTTGGGATGCTGGCCATGATGACCACTTCTAAATAGGAGATCTTGAGCAACTCAGCAATCAGGAATGCAGCAGCACCGAGGACGGGGGGTGAGATCAAGGCCCCGATACCTCCTGCTGCAAGGAGACCTCCCCCAACATCCCTGGGGTAACCAGCTTTGGCCAGCATGGGCCAGGCAAATGCTCCCAGGGTTACCGTAGTAGCTGTGCCACTTCCAGAGGGCCCTCCTAAGAGGAAAGAAGCTAAGGTTACCGTCCTTCCCGCACCGGTTGGTTTACCTCCCATGAGTGCAAAGGAAAAGTCTACATAAAATTTACCAGCTCCGGAATACTGGAGAAAAGCACCAAAAATGGTAAAGAGAATGATGAAAGTAGAGGATACATCTATCGGAACTCCGAAGATTCCTTCTAAGGTTATATAGAGGTGTCCAACAATACGAGGAATGTCATAACCCCGATGAGTCCAGGGCTTTGGAAGTAAAGGACCAATCATGGCGTAGGCCATAAAGCAGAGAGCCGTGATGGCCATGACAATCCCGGTGGACCTTCGGTTGGTCTCAAGGAGAACGAGGATCAAAATACTGCCCATTAAGACATCCCACTGGTTAGGCGTAACAGC
>CAZFJD010000328.1:3152-3546 GCA_964518775.1 uncultured Syntrophaceae bacterium | reverse complement strand
TATATTTGGCGAAAAACGGAACAACAATCTATTTTCTTTTTGAATTATGGGATTATTATGACACTACAGGTGAGGTAGGCTATCGTCTCTGGTTTGACAACAATAAAAATAGACAAATAGATGGTGACCCAGAAGACCGACAGGTAAGTGCATCGTCTACCAGAATATGGTTTCAGGCTATGGACGGAACACCAATCTACGCTGATGGGACGAGAGTTCTTAATGGAAAGTTTATAGAAGGCAGTTTTAATGCTGAACTATTAGGTGTATACAAATCTTTTAGATTAGAATCAGGAACCCACAGCGAAACCGGCTTTGCTAATTTTGATAGGTTTCCAGTTGTCGAATGCGTTATCTATTGAAGTTACAAATAATCCTGCATTCGGGTTTCAGC
>CAZFJD010000328.1:2794-3142 GCA_964518775.1 uncultured Syntrophaceae bacterium | reverse complement strand
TTGTTGGCCCTTTATCTCCTGGTGTTTAATGAGGATGAGGAAGTTATTGAAAAGTCCTCAATCATCTGGGACTCTGGGATGTGAAGGCCCGACCTCTACCGGAGCGAAGGAGTCCCTTGTGAGGATTCAAACGGATAACTCGGATTCTCAGATTTCCTGCTCTGATTCTTTCTGGGCTGACCCTGATTACCCGATGGATCCCTATGTGAGCTGAACGGATTGGATCTTATTCGGGCGGATAGGGCCGTGAGTTGTTGCCCGCAGCCCACTCCGCCTTACTCCCTCCAATTATGCACATTTCTGCAAGTAATCGTCACCTTTTAGAGCTAACTTAGAGTGAGCATTAGT
>CAZFJD010000328.1:2166-2784 GCA_964518775.1 uncultured Syntrophaceae bacterium | reverse complement strand
CAGACATTGTGTCTATTAGGTCAAGTTCTACTTTTCGAAACGTTAATTGCGATAAAATGGTGTAAAAGTGAGAAAAATATTTTCGCATCTATTCGGTTGTTTTTAAAAGGCTTTTTAAAAGTCCCAAAAATGCGAATAAAAAGATCACAAAAATAGAGTTCTAACCCGCCATTCTTGAATTAAAACAATTTTTTACCTTCTTATAATCCCTCGATATTCAAAAGAATTTTGACATCCCTCCTCTGCATCGGAATCCAATAGTTGTGGTATGAGATTTGCTCATTCATCTCCTAAATTCATACAAAAAAGGGCTCTCTATGTGGCGAAACTGGATAATTGGGTTCTTGGGCATATGGCTTATTGTTGCTTCTTTTACCATCCACGGAAATCTCCTCAATGAACTGATTGTTGGGGTCGCCGTCGCAGTCCTGGGTTTTTGGACGGCAGCCAAGCATTAATTGAGGATGAGGAGGAATTGAAATGAACTTTTCAGAACAGGTCAAGGACTTTAGTGGCTATCAGGCTTCGAGGATGATCGTCGAACTTCTGAGGAGGATCTCTGATGAAAGAGTGATTCAATTGACCTACTTGGCAGAGAAATTAACCTCGGATTATGAG
>CAZFJD010000328.1:0-2156 GCA_964518775.1 uncultured Syntrophaceae bacterium | reverse complement strand
TCTCGGTGCCATTCGAGGGGTCAGAACCCATCTTCAAAACCCGGACCATCCTGCAAAGAGGCTTTTTCGGGGTATTCTTGAATATCTTCCTCCTAAGAATCGGACGATCGTCTTCAACACTCTTTTTAACAATGCTTGGTTCCATGGGAATCAAAAGAGAAACCAGTTCGAAAAAGAACGCGGTTTTCGACCTCCTTTCGTCATGATCCTCAGCCCCACTTGGCAGTGCAATTTGAAATGTGCAGGTTGCTACACCCTGGGGTACCAGAGGCATCCTGGACTGTCTTATGATCTCGTGAAACGAATATTAAGAGAATGTGTGGATTTGGGGCTCCATTTTATCACAGTCCTTGGTGGCGAACCCTTTATGTATCCCTATCTTTTCCAGATGATTGAGGAACATCCCCAGATCTTCTTCCAGGTCTATACCAACGGGACATTGATGACGAGAGAGAAGGCAAGGCGAATTCAGGATCTTGGAAATGCCATGGTGGTGGTGAGCTGCGAGGGCTATGAAGAGGAGACAGACAGATGGAGAGGCCAAGGGGTCTTCAAGAAGATTATGGAGGCCATGGACCACCTTCGGGAAGCGAGGGTTCTGTTCGGTTCTTCAGCAACGGTGACAAAGCATAATGTCGATGTCATCTCTTCTGAGGAGTGGATCGATATGCTCCTTGAGAAAGGGATCGTGGCCCAGATGTATTTTCTCTACCTTCCTGTCAATGGTAAAGGGGATATCAATCTGATGGTCACCCCTGAACAGCGAAACCATCTCCGGAAGCAGGTGATGCATTTTCGGGCAACCAAGCCGATGTTCATTCTTGACTTCTGGAATGATGGCCCGCATGTCCAAGGATGTATCGCTGGAGGGAGAAGATACTTCCACATCAATGCCAATGGAGATGTGGAGCCGTGTGTCTATACTCATATCGCCACGCATAATATCAAGAATGTCTCCTTAGCAGATGCTTTGGATAGCCCTCTCTTCAGGGCCATTCGAAAGAGGCAACCGATGAATGAGAACCAACTGAGGCCCTGCATGATCATTGATAATCCACACATCTTCAGGGAGGTCATTGAAGAGTCAAAGCCCTATTTCACGCACCCGGGTGCCGAGGAGATCGTGACCCAGATGAAGGAAGAGATCGATCAATATGCCAGCCGATATGCGGTTTTTGCGGATAAGATCTGGAGGGAGGAGTATCTCAAACAACCCATTGTGACGACGAGCTGCGCCTCCTCGAGCATCGGGGTTTCGATGTCCATGAGAGCCGCTTCGTGAAAACTGCCTTTTTGAAATCTTCAGTTTCTGTAGCGTCGGCATTTACTGTCGGCGCTATTTTTTTTAAAATGGTTTGGGGAAAAATATTTCCCTCTCGTCTCAGAGGAAACAAAAGAGAAAGGAGTGGGAGAGAATGTCTTTGAGAAAGGGTTGCAAAATTGAGAGAATTGAGGCGATTCCTTTATCCTGCACACTTAGAGAGAGCTTTGGATTTTCGCAGGCATGGGTTGAAAGGAGGCAGACGGTATTGGTCAAGATTGTGACCGATAGTGGTCTGCAAGGTTATGGTGAGTGCTTCGGCCCTGGCCCAGGCAATAGAGAGATGATCGAAGGTTTCTTTGCTCCTATTCTCAAGGGTCAGGATCCCCAAAATATAGAGGGATTGTGGGACCTGATGTATAAAAGGGCAAGGGCGGCATTCCAGTCTTTCATCCCAATGACGGCGTTGAGCGGTATTGATATCGCCCTCTGGGACATCAAAGGCCAGATCTTGGGGATGCCTATTTTTGAGTTGTTAGGCGGTGGCTATCATGAGAAGATAAAGGCCTATGCCACAGGCCATTACTTCAAAAAGACACGTTCTCCGGAAGAACTGTATTCTCGCATCATCCCAGAGGCCCTTGAGAATATCAAAACGGGTTTTGATATGCTCAAGCTCAAAATAGGATTGGGCATTCTCAACCTCGGTATTGAGAAAGACATCGAGTTAGTCCAAAGGGTGAGAGAGGCAGTGGGAAAGGAAGTGACCTTAATGGTGGATGCGAATTATGCCTATGACGTGCCTACGGCCATATTCGTTGGGAAGGAATTAGAAAATGCAAAGGTCTTCTGGTTTGAAGAGCCCATCGACCCGATCGATGTGGAAGGGCATAAG
>CAZFJD010000327.1:2376-3561 GCA_964518775.1 uncultured Syntrophaceae bacterium | reverse complement strand
TCCTAAAGATAGATCCAGAGAGAATCCTTCAAGTACTAAGGAACATCATTGGAAATGCTGTAAAATTCACTCCTCATGGAGGTTATGTAAAGGTCTCTACTCGGCCTGTCGATCATGGAGTGGAGGTTGCAGTCGCAGATACAGGTCCTGGCATACCGGGAGAACACCTCAGCACAATTTTTGAGAAGTTCCGGCAAGCCCCTCATCAAGGTTTAAATCAGTACAGGGGAACTGGTCTGGGACTAGCGATTGCTAAACAGATTGTAAACCATCACGGCGGTAAGATATGGGCAGAAAGCGAAGCAGGGCGTGGAAGTACATTTATATTTGTTTTACCGGCCTGATTTCTCTCTCCCTTTTCAACTGTACCACTCTTAGAGATATCAGCCAGCAAATGAAAGCGCGAGAACATCTCTGCCGAGCTAATCACCTTCTTGCCCAGAGGGATTACGAAGGTGCCCTGAAGGATTACCAAAAGGTTCTATCCGTGTCTGCTCGCAAGTCGCAGGACGCCGAAGCCCTTTTCAATATCGGGCTGATCTATGCTCATTTTGAATATCCTAAAAAGAACTATGAAAAATCCCTTAACTGCTTTTCAAAAATTTTGAAGGATTATCCAGAAAGCCCTCTTGTCGAGCAAGCCAGAGTCTGGGCAGGGGTGCTTCAAGAGCATGAGAGGCTGGATAAACTGATTGACAAGTCGAAACTGGCGGTGAAGGGGCTCGACAAAGTAATGAGGCCTGAGGAGTATTTGGCGGCTCGAGAACACATCCTTCGGGGGGAGAGGCTTCTTGCCCAGGGTGATTATGAAGGTTCCCTCCATGAAATTCAGAAGGTTTTGTTGATCTCTCCTCGCCATCCCCCAGAGGAAGAGGCCCTTTTTAATCTAGCGCTTATTTACGCCCACCATGGCAATCCCCAAAAGGACTACCAAAAATCTCTCGATTTTTTTAGGAAGCTCATCAAGGATTATCCAGGAAGCCTTCTCACGGAGCAAGCTAAGATTTGGATAGAGTTGCTTCAGGAGAATAACAAATTAAACCAGGTCATTCAGAAGCTAAAACAGGTGGACATTGAGATTGAAGAGAGGAAGAGAGGGAAATGATAACTTGTGGTTTTGATGTCATGGTCCACACCCTTGACCAATATTTGTATTCAATCTTTTTGGGGCATCATTTAAAAATA
>CAZFJD010000327.1:0-2366 GCA_964518775.1 uncultured Syntrophaceae bacterium | reverse complement strand
ACGGAAAAGAAATATGTTGCGGTGGTTTATGGTCAGTTGGCCCAAAAAGAGGGAATTATTACCTCGTATCTGTCTGAGAACAAGGCTTATGTCGTCTATTCCACAACGGATGTCACAAAAGGCAAACTGGCACATACTGCTTATAAGGTGCTTAAAGAGACCAAGCAGTTTAGTCTGCTGGAGATTAATCTTTTGACCGGCAGGAAGAATCAGATACGTGTACATTTGGCTGATAAGGGACATCCGATCGTAGGCGATCGTAAATATGGTAAAACCAAGGATGCGTACAGGCGTTTAGCGCTTCATTCCAAATCGATTTCCTTCAAACACCCCACCAGCGGCGAGCAGATGACTTTTGAAACCAAAGTGCCAAATTATTTTAATAAGCTGATTGACAATATCCAGGATAGATTATATTAATCTTTTACCGATTTTGGAAGTGATAAGGTGTCGTGGAAGTGATAAGGTGTCGCGTCTACACGGCCTGTTGCTCAAATCACTCTTTTGAAGAATCTTGGTTCCGAAATTTTAGATTTCGTTAAATTCAGCGTGGACGAACTTCAATCACATAACCCCGTTGGTTTCCATGGCTATAAGGTCTTTAATCATGCCAGAAATGGGTTGTATAACCCCTCTGTTCACTTCTCTTACCTGATTGGCCTTGACCAACAGACTTTTCTTCGGCTGGCCTCCATATCTGAGCAAGAGTTCAATATTCTGGATCGCAGCGATCAGGTATTCCTGAATCTGCACCCGCCACAGCCTCCTCCACCGCGCCCGATCAAAACCATACCACGTCCCTCTGGCAAATGAGCGCTCCATCAGATGCTGCCTCGTCTTTATGTCCCGCTTCGCCTGGGCTGAACGACTCGCCTCCCGCATCCGATCCAACTCCTCTTGCCGCAAATGCCGCTTGATCGTCCGCCCCGACTTGTTCTTGGTACATTGTTCTCTCAAATGACAATTGGCACAAACCTTCTTGGGGGCAGCGTAATCTCTACTCTGCCGATGGAAGTGTAGGGACTTAGGTTTCAATAGATTCCCTGCCGGACAACGATAAGTGTCGCTCTGAGGATCATACTGAAACTGCTCCTCCGGGAAAATCTTCAGCCTCTCGGTTCGCTTCGCTGAAGATTCCCCCAAATCCGGAATAGGAGCCTTTAGCCCCCGATCATGGCAGGCAAGAAAGTTCTCAATCGTCCCGTATTTACTGTCAGCCACCACGGTCTCGGCCCCTCTCCCCGTGTTGACCTGATGACTCTCCAATAAGGGGACCATCCCATGAGCCTCATTCACATCCCCCACGGTCGTCTCCGTTGCCGTGATGACCTCAGCTCTCCCATCCACCGCCCGATGAACCTGATAGGAAAGCTTCGGCTTCCCCCGGTTCACAATCGCTGCATCCGGATCGGTAGTGGACATATAACGGCTGTTCTGCTTGACATACCCCCGAGAAGACTCTAAACTCTCACCCACCTCCTCTAAACGGGCTTCCAACTTCTTATAGTTCTCTTGGAGATGAATCCTTAAGGATTGGGTATCGATCACCGAATTATTCGACGCATCCGCATCCACCAAGCTGGCATCAATAAAGATCTTCCTTCCATCCACCAACCCCGCCTCCACACACTGCCAAACTACCCGCTCAAAAAAGTTCCTAAACGCCTCCACACCCCAACGCGCCCGAGCTTTGCTCAATACACTATGATTCGGCACCTCACTGTCCAGATCATATCCCAAAAACCAAAGCCAATCTAATCGCAAGGGAATCGTCTCCATGAGCTCTCGCTCAGAACGAACATTATAGAGAATCAAAAGAAGCATCATCTTGAGGATTACAGGAGGGGGAATAGAAACGTTACCGTTGTCTCCATAGGTGTCTCTGACCTCCCCATAGATGAAGTCAAAATCAATCTTCTCTTGAATCTTTCGCAGAGTGTGGTTTGGAGGGACTCTTTGCTCGAGGTTAATCTGATGATAAAAGAGCTTCGGCTGAAAAGCTTCTTCATGACCCATCATGGCAAGACTCCTAAAAATGAGATTTGCCATGGTAATATCATAAAAGTAGTATTTATGCAACAATTATTTGGGCAACAGCCTGTCAAGACCTGACCCCAAAGCCAATGTGAAAGTCCACCAAATCTTTCAATAAGATCACGGGCAAGCTCGATGGCATTCTGCCCCTTCCTACCTGTTCGAAGGAGAATCGCTAAAAGAGCAGCATCACTCAATGCCTCCGATCCCTTTTCGAGAAGCATCTCTCTAGGGCATTCATCTTCCGGCCAGGTAGCAATCCACTTTGACTTAGCTCTTTTTACTCGAGACATCGCAGCTTGTCCAATTGATTCTATCAGCCTGCCATGCTG
>CAZFJD010000326.1:0-3567 GCA_964518775.1 uncultured Syntrophaceae bacterium | reverse complement strand
GTTAAGAACGGTCTCAACCCTTTCTCGGTCTCTTCCTACGATTCTCCTTCCGTTTACCACTATCAAATCTTCTTTCGACACCTCATTTTTTTCAACTGTTGTGGTAGTGCATAAAGCCCCAACACAGACGGAGATGCTGTCGTGAAATGGAACCCTCAGATTTGGGTCCTTTAATCCATGATACTTAATGAAACCTTGAATGGGATGTGCGATGGCTGTTGCCTTCATGTCACAAGAAACCTCATTTTAACTTGTGAATAAAACTTTGACTCTTGAAGGCAAATTTAGATACCATTTAAGTATTTCTTTCGTCCAAGGTGCAAATCTGTCTTCATCTTCCGCCAACATTTCCTTGATTTCATTCAAAGAAAAAGTTTCCAAACTTTGAATTTCACGCCTATCAACTTGGACCGGGCCATCGTAATGACATTCATAAAGTTCTGAAATCATATTATCATTTAGACCATAATTCATTTTAAACTTAAGTAGCCTCTTCAGTCGTACGCCAGTTATTTTTAATTCTTCTTTCAATCCTCTGATCGCTGCTCTCTTATATGTTTCTCCGCCCTCCAAGTGTTCGGAAATCGATAAGTCATAATGATTTGGAAATTCATCCTTTGTAGCAGATCTTAATTGAAGAATTAGGCGCCCTTTCGAATTGAAAACGAGAACATGAGCACCTCTATGCCACAATCCCCTACTATGTATCTTTTCTCTGTTTTCCTTGCCTGTGACTTGGTTTTTCTCATCAACCACATCTAAATATTCAGACATCCTAACTATTTATCTCCCTATTTACTCATTCAAATAAGAGGGAGTTGCCATTGTGTAATTCGTTTGATGGCAGAAGGGAGTTCTATTAAAGACTCAATTGTGGCGTCAGCTTTTCCACTATTAATAGATTCTTTGCGTAGGAATATTGTTTTCATTCCAGTTTTCTTTGCTCCAGCAATGTCTGCTTCGTAATCATCTCCCACGAATATCGCCTCTTCTGGTTTGGCAGATATTCGAGAAGGGGCAAATTCAAAGATTCGCTGTGAAGGTTTCTTCCAACCCACTTCCCCCGAGATGGCGATGGCTTTAAAGAAGGGTCTTAAAACAAATCTATCCAAGATTCGATAAGCACCAGATGGATAAGCAAAGTTTGTCACTAAACCCAACTTATACTCAGCATACAAGGTTTTAAGAAGGTCATATGCGGATTGTGCAATTCGAAGAGAAATGATGTATGGGATCATGTAAGCGTCCACAGCTCTTCGTATAATGTTGGATGCTGAAGAAACATCACAGTTGAAGAAACTAAGCGTATCCGAAACTCTTTCGCACATGTCGTACTCTCTAAGTGTCTGTCTGGATCTTTCTTTTTGCCTGATACGAACCTGTTCATACCGATTCTTGAATGAAGACCAGTCAACAGATATGCCGTCTTCCTCTAATGAGCCGTGGATCGCTTTGACTTGATTTTCATAATAACCATCTGCCGTGTTCAAAACACTTGAGGACTCTTCGATCAAAGTACCAACAAGGTCAAAAAGGACTGCAGAAAGCAAAATACTTCTTGAAGTGTTAGTTATCACTCCCATCTTGTATCCGAGTTCTCTCAACCTGCGAAGAGTAGGAAGAGTATCTGAGAAGATTCGAGAACGGTCAGCCCAGTACAACTCGTATTTCTTCAAAAACTTATCCATTTCACGATGAAATATTTTTGCTTCTTCTTCGCTGAAGTGTTCCTCGACGTATTCAAGGGCTTTATTACGCATGAGAGTGGAGGTTGTCACGCCTTCCAATGCACTGCGGGGTATCCCTAATGTCACTAGCTCTTCCCTTGTTTTGGTTCTGAACTCGAGAACAGCCTTTTGGTCAGTCTCCATTGATTGAACAAGCGTTCCTTCCAAGTCAAATAAGACGACAACCATAACGCAAGAGCCCCGATTCCCATTAAACTCGAAATGTAATAAATCTTAATTCTAATCCACTTTGTGGATTAATATAAATTATCGTAGAAGGTCCTTTAAAACCTGTTTCGACCTGGAGTTAAGTTCTAAAAACATTATTATTTAATGATAAAGAATGAGGCGAAAAGTAGTCCAGAAAGCAAAAATGGATGAAAAAGGATTTTAGACAATCTCCTCTACCGATGTCTCATAGCTCTGCCAGTCCACGAAAACCTTAAAACCTACCTTATGTTTTCCGGCTTTTACAGATCCTTTATGAGCTATGTTAATTATCACAACATCGCCGTAGTCGCTTTCCACATACATTTCAGGCGTTAAAGCTCTAGGCTGCCTTCCACCGATCTTTATGATAGCTTTATCTGTGTATTCTTCTTCGTCTACATAGATCTTTAAGGTAATGTTGGCGCTTCCTGTGTCTACATAATTGGTGAACTGCAGCGTCAAAGTATCGGCTACTCCGTCGCCGTCTAAGTCTAGATTCTTCATGCTGCCTTTAACATACGGGAAGGAGCTGCTCATAACCATCACCGTAGGTACAATTGCTGTTAAATATCTTATCTTATAAAATTTTGGTCTTTTTCTTCTTCTAGCTCTCTCTAAAAAACATACACAAAACACACAACAAATCTTAAATGCCGAAAAGGGATGATTAGGATTGATAATGAGGGAATTGGAGAGGTGATATTTTGGGTCAATTTGAAACTTCGATTGAAATCAAGGCTCCGCCAGAAAAAGTGTGGGGAATGCTTGCTTTGGACAGGTGGTCAGAGTGGATGCATCCGCTTTCTTTCCTTGATACGAGGAATATGAAGTTCACTTCAGAGGTGAACACTCCTGATGACAAGTATCAAGTGGGTGCATCTGCTTATCCATCTGCTCACCCAGAAGCTGATTTCGAGGTGACAGAGAGTCTCGAAAACGAGAAGATTACATATCTGCACGGAGGTCGTCCTATGACATATATCTTGAAACCTACTAATGAGGGAACTAGACTCACATATAGGGTGGAATATGAAATGCCATGGGGGATTCTTGGAAAGTTCATCGAAAAATTGTTCGCTAGGAGGTTGGGCGAAAGGGGAGTCGAGAAATCGCTAGAGAAGTTGAAAAGCATTCTGGAGAAATAGATACTCACTAGAACGGAACCATTGGGAAGGAGGTGAATGCATGTCAGAAAGAGAGAACAAAGCCCTGGTTCGCCGTTTCACTGAGGAGTTCCGGAATAGGGGGAACCTGGCCGTAGCAGAAGAGTTGCTAGCCCCCGACTATGTCCTCCACGCCGGCATCGGCCCGGACATACATGGCATAGAGGGCTGCAAACAGGACATCATCACAGTGCGTAAAGCCTTCCCTGACTTCCACATGACCATTGATGACATGGTTGCGGAAGGAGACAAAGTAGCCTACCGCTGGACGATGTGCGGCACGCACAGGGGAAAACTTATGGACACCCACCCTACGGGCAAGCAGGTGACGGGATGGGGTATGAGCATCGACCGCATCATAGGCGGCAAGATAGTCGAAACCTGGAATCGCTATGATTCCCTGGGCTTCATGGAACAGCTAGGCGCGGTTACTATTAAGACATTGGGAAGGAGGTGAATACACGGAG
>CAZFJD010000325.1:0-3569 GCA_964518775.1 uncultured Syntrophaceae bacterium | reverse complement strand
GATTTTGAGTTTTGTGCTTTGCCTGCCTGCCGGTAGGCAGGGACATTTGAGTTTGTTTAGAGTTTAGGGTTTAACATCTTTGTTTCGTATTTCGTGCTTAGGATTTCCCCCTTTGGGGAATTATCGGTATTGCATCAAAATTCTTTCCATCTGGTCTTTATAGGCCAGTTTTTTCTTCTTGATAATTTTGATCTCGATCTCATCCTGAGGGGTGAGAAAAGGTTTCTTTTCCAACTCTTCCAATTGTCTGGCGAGATCGACATGGGCTTGTTTCGCCTTCAAAAAATCTTGGTTTTCTCTCATCAACCTCTCGATTAATTCTTCTTCTTTGATAACCATTTCGGCCCCCCAATCTAAGGAATTGAAATCCCAACTGGTTTAAACAAAAAAAATAATATAATCTCGTCTCTTTGTCAAACGAACCTCTTTTTTTGCCATTTTTTGGGAAACTCTCTGGGAGGCTCCTGCTTTCCCTGGCGGAAGAATTGGGTGTGGGAAGCTATTTGAAATCGATACCTGTCCTATCTGGAGGGTTCTTTTCGACTTTTGGGGATTGAAATTTTATTTCAGCTTCTGAAGCCCGGATATAGAGAGGGGTAAACGTGGCAAGGTCTAAACAGTCCCCTTTTCGAAGAAGGTTAAGTCCCAGTTTGGCTATGGTCGATCCGTGAGGGTAATTGAGGGGAGTTGGTAAAAAAATAGTTAGGGAGGGAAGCGAGTTTCTGAGATAGTCTCCGTAAGCTTTCACTCCATCACCGACAAAGATCGTTCGCTCTTCTATACTGTTGATGAGATCTTCTGGTCTAATCGCATGATAGGCCGATTGCCTTTTGGGAGAGTTTGTTTCCTCATAACGGTAAAAGGCAGTATAAACCTCTCCTTTCTTAGCATCGAGAATTGGACAGATGAGATAAGGGGTAGGGGAGACTTGGTAAGCCAAGACATCGAGGGTTGAGACTCCTGCCGCGGGTTTCCGGGTGGCAAGAGCCACTCCCTTCACTGTGCTCACCCCAATTCTTAATCCAGTAAAGGAGCCGGGACCGAGGGAGATGGCCCACCCATCGAGATCTTCCTTTGCCAAGCGAGCCTCTCGAAGAATGAGTTCAATCGTCCCGAGGAGCCTTTCGGAGTGAGTGACGGGTATATTGAGGAGGTATTCCGAGATGATGGATTCGTCATCGATCAATCCCACACTGCCACAGGATGTGGAGGTATCGATTCCCAGGACTTTCATACGAAATAGCAGATGGCTGTTCGCTAATGGCGAATCGTCAACAGCCGATCAGAAGTTAAATCCTCCCGCCGGAGAAAAGATGCGGATCAGATCATTATAAAAAGCGAAGAGCATCAGAAGGATGATGAAGATCAGACCGATCTGTTGGGCGATCTCCATTTTCTTAATGCTGATGGGCCTTCGCAAAAGGGCCTCCAATCCCAAGAAGAGGAAATGGCCTCCATCAAGAATCGGAATGGGAAAGAGGTTGATGACCCCAAGGTTGATGCTGAGGATGGCCATGAAGAGGATCAAACTCAGCAACCCCCTCTTGGCCTGTTCTCCAGCCAACTGAGCGATGAGGATCGGGCCACCGATCGTCTTCGCAGGGATTACCCTTTCGATCAATTTCATAATCGTAACCATGGTGAGTTTGATCCCATACCAGGTTTGAGCAAGCCCCTTGCCCATGGCCGTAAGGGGACCAACCTTCTGGACGAGAACCTCGTCAAAAGGGGTGATACCAATGACAAAGGTTTCGATGTTTTCTCCAAAGACATTCTTTTGTGTAGAGGGCTTTGGAGTCACCTTCATCTCAAGGATCTCACCGTTTCGTTTCACCTTCAGAAGAATATCCTTTCCTTTGCTGTTGCGAATGATCTTGGAAAGCTCTTCCCACTTTGAAAGACCAACTCCATCGATGGATAGGATGGTATCCCCCCTTTTTAACCCTGCTTTCTCTGCTGGAAGGTCAGGACTCACCTCTCCCACCTTGGCCGGGAAGAAGGGAATACCAAATAGGTTGACACTGGAAAAGAGAGCGGCTGCGAGCAGAAAGTTGAAGAAGGGCCCTGCGCTGACGATCAGTGCCCGTTTCCATATGGGTTGGGCAGAAAAAGAACGGGCTCGGTCCTCCTCCTTCACCTCTTCTTCAGGATTCTCTCCGATCAATTTGACGAATCCGCCCAAAGGGAAGGCAGAGATCTGATATTGGGTCTCTCCAACCTTTCTTCCGATCAGTTTTGGGCCGAAGCCTAAGGAGAAGGTAAGGACACCTACCCCCAGCCTTTTGGCTAATAGAAAATGGCCCAGTTCATGGACGAAAACGAGAATTCCTAAGACGATGATCGTTGAAAGTATCGTGGTCAGCACAATTTTCTCCCTTCTAAGATCGCCTTCGATCTCTCCCTGGCCCACTGGTCGGCTCTCAGGATGTCTTCAATCGTTTGGACCGTTTTTACTTCATGTTCTTCCATGACCCTCTGCAAGAGAAGGGGGACTTGTGTAAATTTAAGAGATCCCTCCAGAAAGGCATTCACCGCGATCTCATTGGCTGCATTGAGAATGGCGGGCATGGTCTCGCCGATCTCAATGGATCGATAGGCCAATTGAAGGCAGGGGAATCTTTCCGGATCAGGAGGGGAGAAAGTCAGTCCTCCGATTTGAGAAAAGTCGAGAGGGAGCAGGTTTAAAGGGAGCCGATGAGGAAAGGAGAGGGCATAGGAGATCGGGATTCGCATATCAGCAATTCCCATCTGGGCAACGATGGAGCCATCGACATATTCGACCATCGAGTGGACGACACTCTGTGGATGGATTTGAACCACGATCTTTTCAACGGGCATATCGAAAAGCCAGTGGGCCTCGATGACTTCTAATCCCTTGTTCATGAGGGAAGCAGAGTCGATGGTAATCTTCTTCCCCATCTCCCAGTGAGGGTGATTGAGGGCCTCCCTCACAGTCACTTCGTGGAGTTTGTTGAGGGGAAGATTGAGGAAAGGACCTCCCGATGCAGTGAGAATGAGGCGACGGACATCCTTCTTCTGGTGGCCGAGCAGCGCTTGAAAGATGGCGCTGTGTTCGCTATCTATCGGCAGGATCTGTACACCGTTCTGCTTTGCCTCCTTCATCATGATCTTCCCTGCCATCACCAGAGATTCCTTATTGGCAAGGGCAATCACCTTTCCGGTCTTGATGGCTGATAGGGTTGGGATGAGACCAACCGCACCGACGATCGCGGAAACCACTTGATCCACCTCTGCATGCGTGGCCACCTGAATTAGGCCTTCAATCCCATGTACGATTTTGACGGATCCATCCGTAAGTTGTCTTTGAAGGGTCTCTGATAATTCCCTGTTGAGTACGGAGACCAGTTTTGGTCGAAACTGAAGGATCTGTTTTTTCAAGAGTTGAATATTGAGGCCTGCAGAGAGGCTGACGACCTCAAATATCTCTGGAAACTGGCCGACAATATCGAGGGTATTGACTCCGATCGAACCTGTCGATCCCAGGATGGCCAGACGTTTCATGGGGCCTCCTTGAAGAGATAGAGGAGGGAGTAATGAAGAAAAGGGGC
>CAZFJD010000324.1:0-3589 GCA_964518775.1 uncultured Syntrophaceae bacterium | reverse complement strand
GCTTCCGCATACCTACTCATTATAGAAGAAAAAGAAGAGAATGGGCAATAGGAATTATATGGGGTGCTCCCTAAGAGGATGCCTCATGGCTGCAGAAGTGCGAGCTATTTAACAAAACCGGAGCAGTCATCTAAATAAGGAGGGGAGATTTCGTCAGTTTTTCATGATCCGCTTTCACATGTTCATACATCTTCGCATTTTCGATGGCGAGACCACTCTGCTCCGCGATGGCAGTAAGGAATTGGATATCCTCCTGGGTGAATTTGCATGGGACAGAGGTGTAGAGACGGAAGACACCGATGATCCTGCCTCTTAATGGAACAGGCACTGAGACGATGGATGCGATCCCCTCTCGCTCCGCTTCTTCAGGGTATTGAACCCTCGGATCTCGGATAGCGTCTTCAATGATTACCGGTAGGCCCTTGAGTGTGTCCGAGATCGATTTGTCCGCAGAGAGAGGGCCCTTTCTAATGTATTGATCACTCAATCCGAAGGATGATTTTATCTCCAAACTCCGGCTTTCCTCATTCAGAAGCATTAAAGTGCATCCTTTTGAACCGGTAATCTCGCATGTGCTCTTCACAATCATATGGAGAACCTCTTTAAGATCGAGGGAAGAGCTGATTTCCCGGGTAATTTGCACGAAAGCCGAAAGATAAGTGTTTTCGCTCTCTTTCATCTCGATTCGCCTCCTTTTTTACAGATTCTTCACTCCATTTACCCCGTTAGAAAGCCCCAGCATTTATGCTGGGGATGGTAGAAATAGAAAGCATCAGCTCCTTATTGAGGGGGGGTCAAAGCCCCGCCCCTTCTAACGGGGTTTACTTTTGAACTCTTCTCATCCCTTTTTTGATTAGGTCTTTAAACATTACGTAATAGGGTGGTTCTTCCGATGGGGTTAAACAAAGGGATAAGAAGATTAACCCTGCGAAAAGGATAGACCAGATTGTAGCGGCGAAGAGAAATGTCATTACCGTTTCGATTGAACCTCCTCGAAGGACATCGTATTTAAAGATGACGAACCAAGCGACAATGAAACAAAAGATTGTCCACGCAATAATTGAATAGGAAATGATATTCTTAAACCAACCTCTGCTAAAAAGCCTCGGTTCCATTTTGCCCTCCTTTCTTAGTAATGGATCCTTTATTTTAACCATTTTGAAATGGCCCTTTTGGCGGAAAGAACCTTTTCTTCCGCCTTGGATACCAATTTTTGGGAATAAAGGAAATTGTGAACCCCTTTGCTCTTGTCTTCGTTGACCGCTTTTAAAAGGTCTTCTGCCTCTTTTGTTAAGGCTTCAACCTTTCTTTTTTCCGGGTCAGGAGCCATTTTTTTCTGGAACCCTAAGGTTTCAAGGGAGAGTTTCAAATGCTTCACTCTCTCAGAAATCTCCTTTTGCCATTCGTCTGTCATCTGTTCATAACGGGCTTCATGACACTGGACACAGGTCTTTTTGACCTCTGTCAGGGAGTGGCCCTGAGAGATGGTGGTGTGGCATTCAATACACTTTACCCCTTCGGCCATCACATCCGGTTGAGGTTCTTTCTCATGAAGGGCTTCTCCTCGGATGAATTCCATCTGGGATTCGTGACAATCGGTGCATTTAGATTGTGGTTGGTGATGGCAGCTCAGGCACTCCATTCTCGATTTGTGGATCTTTCCATGTTCCTCTCCTGTGGCGTGACAGACATTACAGTTCAATATTCTTGCAATATGTTTCTGGTGAGGAAACGGGAGATTGTAAATTTTAATCTTAGCATTTTCAAATCCCTTGTGACATTTGGTGCACTCCGAATGGGAAACCTCAGTTGTCTTTGGCAACGGTATGGCCCCTTTGGGATGGCATGTTGAGCACGAGGTTTTTTCCCGGCGATGACATTCGAAGCAGGCTTCTTTCGGAGGACGAAACGTGGATGGATCGTGGGGGTCGTGATAAATATTGTAATGGCAGGAGGTGCAGGAGTTTTTCAACTGTCGGATGTGGAAATGGTGAGGGATCCAGATGCTGTAAGGATTAATCTTAGGAGAAGTTGACTCCACATCAAAAACACGTTGGTGGCAACGGATGCAGTTTGGATTGATATGATCGAGTTTGGCCGAAAAACCCGCATGTTCCCCCCCACCTTTGAGGGGAAAAATGTAGATGCTCGGCATCAGGGCATGGCCGGTCGCATGACACTCTGAGCAACTGATCTTGGGATGCAAGGTCGATTGCTCCCAAAAAGACGATTCCCTCTGTTGATGATGGCAGGTGATACAGAATTCCTTCTTAGTCGTGGTATAAGTCGGGAGGGTAATGGCCATATTCACGACCAGTATGATCAGAACCCCTCCTAAGGTCCAGGCCCAAAAAGGAAGATGAGAAATCTTGAATGTCAATCTAACCCTCCATTACTCGTTCTTCACCGATCCCGTACTCCCCGCCTTCTGGCTGATGGCCTGAAGGGTATTGGCAATCTCCAAGGGGATAGGAATAATGGTGCTGTTCTTCTCACCTGCGATTTCCGTAAGCGTCTGAAGATAACGTAACTGGAGGGCAGCAGGCTCAATGGAGATGATGTGGGCTGCCTGCCGGAGCGTCTCGGCGGCCTGGTATTCACCCTGCGCATGGATGACCTTTGCCCGTTTCTCCCTTTCAGCCTCTGCTTGCCTTGCCATAGCCCTCTGCATTGGATCTGGCAGCTGGACATCCTTCACTTCCACCACGCTCACCATCACCCCCCAGGGTTCTGTATGTTGATCAATAATTTCCCTCAAACGCTTGTTAATCTTATCCCGCTCAAAGAGGAGTTCATCGAGATCGGATTGTCCCAAGACGCTTCGGAGGGTAGTAAGGGCGATCTGGGTGGTTGCTTTGATATAATCGGCTACTTGAATAACTGCCTTTACCGGATCAATCACCATGAAGTAGACGACCGCATCGACTTTGATGGTCACGTTATCCTTAGTGATGACGACCTGGGGTTCCACCACCATCGTGACCACCCGGAGTTCGACCTTAATCATCCGGTCAACGATGGGGATGATCAAATTAAAACCTGGCTCTCTCGTCCTGATGAGTCGGCCAAATCGCAGAACCACGCCCCGTTCATACTGTCTGACAATCTTAATGGCGAGGCCCAATAAAGTAATTCCAAAAAGCCCCAAGATAATGATTAGAGATAACCATCGAATTGTTTCCATTAACGTACCCCCTTTGGTGAACTAATGCCAAATGTCAAAGTTCAAAGGCCAAATGAATTCTAAAGCCGAAATGACAATAAATTAACAGAAGAGAAGTAATATTTTGACATTGAATCACACTTTGACATTAATTTGACATTTGCGTGCCTGCCGCAGGCAGGGAATTTGGCATTTGGATTTGATTGACTCCATATTAGACCTTTTCAACCTTTACCACTGTATCCATCCAGCCCTGTCCCTTCCCTAAAGGATCCTGTTGGATGGGTATGATGGGGTTTGGGTGCATTCCATTACCGTTCTTCCCCCACCAGATGAGGTCAGTTTCTGGATCGTCACTTTTAAACGGTTTCCCTCGAGCGATCCGACCAAAATTCCAGCGCCCCATACTATCAGAAAGGGCTACAA
>CAZFJD010000323.1:0-3594 GCA_964518775.1 uncultured Syntrophaceae bacterium | reverse complement strand
CTTGAAATATCCTTGACCTGTGTTTCTAACCCCTCGGAATGATAAGCAATATCAAAAATTGCCCTCACCCCATATCGACTTTGAGTTGAAAGCTTCATATTTCTACCTAATTTGTTACAAAAATATATATTACATTCTTTATAAATTTTGTCAAGATATTTTTTTCCGGCAAGGTCGCTTGAACGGTAGCTCCGAGGGAGTGGGGGTTCATTTTTCTATGAGGAGGTTAAGAAGTGAAATGACCTCTGGGCTCTTCCAATTTTTTGGGCCAACTGCTTTTCCAATCATCCTTCCTTTTTTGTCAATGATGAAGGTTGTCGGAATCCCTTTTACCTCATAGAGATCGAGAACCTGACACTTTGGGTCGAGCAAAACAGGAAACGTATAGCGATTTTTTTCAATAAATTCTTTTACGGGTCTCCTCCCTTCATAGTCAACAGATATACTCAGAAAGACAAAATCTTTTTCTTTGAACTGTTGAAACAATGTCTCAATAGAAGGCATCTCTTCTTTGCAGGGGCCACACCAGGTCGCCCAGAAATTGAGAAAAATGACCTTCCCTTTAAAATTTTTAAATTCCAATTTTTTCCCTTTTAAATCCTCCAGAAAAAAATTGGGGGCCTTCGTATCCCCCTTGACAGCCTGAATCCCTATCTTCAAAAAGAGGTCTTCTCTCCCCCTCTCAGCGGAAAAAGAAAGGGTTGAAAAGATGAGTAGCATGAAAAAAGAACGAAAAAAAAACTTTGCTACCATGATTTAACTCTCCCCCTTTTACCGCGCACCTTATCATTGGGTGCGGGATCTACCTCCAAGGAAACCCAGTATTTGACCACGAGGTGCGGGGTTAATTTCCCTTAGGTTATATCACCTTCCCAATTCAAGTTTCAATTGAATTTTGCAGGATGGCCCTTGAAAAAGAAGAAGGAAAATCTTATTGATTTTTTGTTCAACTTACATAGAATATTAGTTAGGAGGAAAAGATCTTCTCCGTATTGAGCTCTGACATAGCAAGATGAACCTTCTGCTTCAGGAAATTGATGATGGGAAAGATAAAGTTTCATAAGAGCCTCCGATTTAAGATTATCATGGGTTTGGTCACCCTTCTTACACTTACCATGACCATTCTCTTCTCCATTCAATACTTTAACCATCGAGAAAAAATGATCCATAATCTCCAGGTAAACGTGAGCCCCCATCTGACCCAAATGGTTAACGACGTTTTGAAAAGTTCGATGCTATCCAAGAATAAAGGGGAAATGAAATATATCCTGGAGGTAGCGAGTCAATACCCCGATGTTAAGAAGATCTTCATTCTCAACCGGGTTGGCCAAATCGTCACTTCTATTGACGATCAAGAGATAGGAAAAATCATCGACATTCATGATCCTACGTGCCAGGTCTGTCATCATCGAACCGCCGAGGCCCTGAATAAGACAGTCATCTACTCCTCTTTCAAAGGTGAAAAGATCTTCAGAAACGTTAACCCCATTTACAATCGGAAGGAATGCTTCCCTTGCCACAAATCAGAAGAGAAGATAACCGGGGTCCTCGTCACCGATTTCACTCTGAACAATATCGAAAGACAGCTCCGGGCGGAGTTGAAAGAAAATATCCTTCTTTTGTTCTTTGCAATTGGCATTTCTACTTTAGTTATCGGCATCGCCCTGAACCAACTCGTGGTAAAAAAGCTCCATTATTTTGTAGAGGCGGTCTCCCTCTTCGGTCGGGGTGGTTTCAAAAAGCCTATCAGCTTCAAAAGCGATGATGAAATCAAAAGGTTAGCCGATACCTTCAACCTTATGGCCAAAACGCTGATGGAGAAGATGAGATTAGAACGAAAATACCTTTCCCGAATCATCGATGCCCAAGAGAATGAACGAAGGCGTATCTCAAGGGAACTCCATGATGAAATCGGTCAGGCCCTGACAGCGATTAAGTTCAATCTGGATATGATCGATAAAGACCTCCCTCAAACTTCCTCTACCCTCCGAGAAAGATTAGGGGAGGCGAAATCCTTATCCAATCATACCCTTGCGGCCATGCGCCAGTTATCGATGGATCTTAGGCCCACCATGCTGGATGACCTCGGCCTGATTCCTACATTGAGATGGTACGTCCAGAATTTCTCTAATCGATCGAACATCCACTCTCATTTCCAGGCAATTGGATTTGATGAAAAGCTACCTCCACAAATTGAAACAGCATTTTATCGAATCGTTCAGGAGGCCTTGAACAATATTTCGAAGCACGCAGAGGCGAGTCAGGTCGAAATCTCTCTCGAGCAGAGGGATTCGGCCATTTACGTTTCTATAATGGATAACGGAAGGGGGTTTGATTTGGACAAGGTGTTACATCCAGAGTCCCCGGAGAGGGGCTTCGGCATTATAGGGATACAGGAGAGGATCTCCCTTCTCGGAGGGAAGATCGATATTCAATCGAGCCCGGGTTTTGGGACACAAATCTCCATTGAGATCCCATATCAAAAAGGAAGCGATGGGAATGGGAAAGATACGTATTCTATTGGCTGAAGACCACACCATTGTCCGTCAGGGACTCTTCGCGCTCTTGAAATCCGAACCAGATTTTGAGGTTGTGGGGGAGGCATCGGATGGTTTTGAGGCCATCGAAATGGCAAAAAAACTTCTTCCAGACGTGGTGCTCATGGATATCGCCATGAAGAACCTAAACGGGATTGAAGCCACCCGTAAAATCAAAAAACTCTTTCCCACGATGAAGGTGTTAGTCCTCACGATGTACGACAATGAGGAGTGGATTTTTCAAATTCTCAAAGCGGGTGCCTCTGGTTATCTCATCAAGGATTCGGCGATGACAGAACTCACCTCAGCGATCCGGACCATCTATCAGGGGGATTCATTCCTCAGCCCATCCATTTCCAGAAAGGTAATCGATGAATACATCCGAAAAGCAGAAATAGGTGAGAAGAGGGGAGTGGAGGATATCCTTTCCTCTCGGGAGAGGGAGGTTTTGCAACTCATCGCTGAGGGCCAATCCGTCACACAGATCGCCTCCCTCCTATGTATCAGCAAAAAGACTGTTGAAACTCATAAAACCCACATCATGGAGAAACTGAACATCCACGATAAGGCAGGGCTCATCAAGTATGCCATCCGAATGGAACTCATAAAAATCTAAGGTTTGAATCCCCCGCTTTCTTGCCCCCGAGTATCCCAGTCCCTCATGCCATCAGTCCCCAAGCTTAAGCCTTGACATCACCAGCCGGTCTCCCCAACAATTCAAAGACAACCTTCATCGCTCCTATCTCATCATGGACGAATGTCTGATAGGTATTTAAACAAAAAGAGCCTTAAGAATAGGGCTCTTTTTTTTGAAATATCGGTGGATCGCCCGATAGACAAACCCTTTTTTAAAAAATAAACTGAGATCGGATCAGTATGAAGAAAAATCCAATGAAAAAGAAAAGATATGCCATGGTGATCGACCTTCGACGTTGCATCGGTTGCCATAGCTGCTCGGTTGCCTGTAAGGCTGAAAACCGCGTTCCCTTGGGAGTGTTTCGCTCATGGGTGAAAATTATCGAAAAGGGTAGGTACCCAAACATCACCCGACACTTTC
>CAZFJD010000322.1:0-3608 GCA_964518775.1 uncultured Syntrophaceae bacterium | reverse complement strand
CATTGGAAATCCGGAGTATTCGATGCAGGATATTGGCAATCTTTATATGGGGAATAGCTGCCAGCAACTCAACCGTGTTCGCATCCGTCTCCGGACCTTTTCCAATAAGAGAATAAATGGATTGAAAGATCTCGTCCTCTGACCTCCCATCCTGGAGATCCGTTTTGATCTTCTCGATCAGTGTTTGAACGTCTTCCATATGATTAGGATTTCCCTACGATCGAAAGGATAAAGGTCTGTTGAATTGTCAAGAGCATCGTGACCGAAAGGTTGATCAACAGCGTGTTCCGGCAAAGAAGTTCGAGTCTTTTCGAATCTCGGAAATCTGCCCGCCAAACCTGAATAAGACTCCATAGGACGAGAAAAAGAGGCATCCCAGAGAGGATAATGAGCCAGAGCGGAGTGTGGCCGAAGATCATTAGCACTTTAATGAAGGAAAAAGCGACCAGTAGGGAAAGCCCGATGTAGAGATCGCCCATTCTCTCTTTCCCGAACCGCACGACCAAGTTCCTTTTTCCGATGGTCCGATCAGCCTCTTCATCGGGAAACTCATTGATGAGGATCACATTGAATATGGAGAGACCTACAGGAACGGAGAGCAATAGAATTTGGTCACTAAAGAAACCGGTAAAAAGATAAAACCCAGTACCGATCGGTAACCACCCGTAGCAGAACCCGATCAGGATCTCTCCAACTCCTCGGTATGACCACCGAAAGGGCCCGGCTGAATAGAAGAACCCGAAAAAGATTCCAAGACCTCCCAAGAAAAGGGTCCAAGGCCCTGTATGGTATTGGTGATAGATGTAAAGGCCGATGAGGAGTGCTCCTGCCAAGCATCCGTAGCCGAGAAGAAGGGAAACCCATGAGGGAAGGAGCCCTCTAACCAGGACTCTTGACCCACCCGAGAAGCAATTAAAATTCTGATTGAGTCGATCCCCTTCCAGATCATTCCATTCACCCAGATAATAGTTCATCCACATGATGAGGATGACAGCTATCGATGAAAGCAGGTAGAGCCCCAAGGGTCCTTTGTAACCCCATCGCCATGCCAATACAAATCCTAAGATCAAGGGAAGAATTCCAACAGAAAGAAATGGGACTCTGGAGAGCCTCCACCAAGCTGAAAGATAAGACCCCCACCTCTTCAATTTAGATTCCTCTTCTAAAATCAGTAGGCAGAAGGCGGTAGGCAGCGAGGAGCAAATTTCAAAACCTGCCTTCTGCTTTCTGCCTCCTGCATACTGCCTGCTCTACTCGTTTACCCAAGACTCCCTATCGCAACGCCTCGAACTTGCTTCCGAAATACCTCACTTTCTGAGATGAGAGCCACCTTGTTCTCCTCGGTGATCCGGCAGACCTTAGGATAACCTTCGGCGAAGGAATTTGGGTTCCATGCGTTCACCATTGCCATTAAACCCTCTCTTCCTTCTTTTCGGAAGGCATCGGTCAGTGTGGTGAGGACAGAAGCGTGAGGAGAAAGACAAGCAATCTCAGCCGAGCGTAATGCATATCGATTCCCATTAAAGGAGATCGTCACCCCTCCTCCTTTTCTCACCAGATCAAATGCATCGACATCAGTGATGCTATCGCCCACATAAATTACTTCATCCAGGCGATTTCCTGTCCTTTCCAGACTGTTGAGCACGGCTTTTGCTTTCTCTCTTCCGCCGACCGGATTCACTTCGGATAGGATTTTTCCGATTGACATCCCTTGAATTTCTTTCCAGAAGATCTGGTCCAGTTTCTTAATCAACTTCTGGTCTTTGGGAGAGAGATTGTCCAAGGCTTTCGCCCCTTCAGGCCACTCGATCATCTCCATTCCGGAGATCTCTTTCGCAAGCTCGATAAGTCTCTCCCTTTCTTCGTTTCTCATCCGATATCGATCGAGGCTGAGCTGTGTCGAGTACGTCCGGTCCTTTGGAAACCCGATCACATCGCAAAGTGCGTCGATGTAAGGTTCGTAACTTGTGCTGACGATGAAGGCCTCCATGATCTCATGGATATCAAGGAGAGCCTCTTGGGCTCCTGGTACAAGCAGGATATGTTCCCGACTAAACTGCCTCATCCCTTCATCCGTTGCACCGAAAGCTTTCAGGAATGGAAGGATCAGTTTGAGGGTATCGCCGGCTTTGTATCCAGTCCTTCTCTCGATATCTGCTAAATAGTCATCATATTTGCTCACCATGGCAAAGAAATGGTGGCCCTCCGGAATGTAGAACTCCGAAAGCTCCATCGCATTGTCATTCTTTGAGATCGGTCCCTCACAATCGGTATTGAATTGGCAAGCCATTACCCATCACCCATATCTGTGTGACTCAATGTCAAATGACAAAGCCCGCACGAAGTGATGAACCGAAGGTGAATAAATGTCAAATCAAATCCAAAGTTCCTGCCTGCCGCAGACAGGCAAATTTCAAAACTTTTGGATTTTGGACTTTGACATTTATTTGGCATTTGCCTGCCTGCCGGACAGGCAGGGATTTTGACATTTGGATTTCTCTAAATACTCTTCCACTTCTTTATTCAAACAGATTCCTTCGATCTCTCTGCGTTTCTCATCAACCACCTTACCCTTCTCAATCCTGACCCTTCCTTCAGAAAGGGCTTTCAATGTCATCACAATGAGAGGGAGTTCTCTTCGTACTCCGTGTTTTCGGATCTCCTTGAACAACAAATTACCTTCCCCTTCCTTTTTCACTAACTTATGAAAGGAATCTCGTTTCAATTTTGAATCGAAATCTCCCCAGAGGGGATCGAAGTCCGGTCCTCTTATCGGAAAGGTAACAAAGGTAATGGGTGGTCCTTTGTCAAGATCCTTTGTGACGAGGTGCATCATCACTCCTGTCTCAGATGCCCTTCTTTTGATGAGTTGCCAAATCACTTCCTGCCAGGTTCCAGCAGGCCCGTTAGGAGCAGCAGGGTGAAGATTGATGATAGAAAAGGCTTCACAGAAAGGAGGACTAACGATCAACATATATCCAGCCAGAACAATAGTATCCACTCGAAAATCACAAAGCTGTTTTTCGATCTCTTGATGATAGAGCGTCCTCCAGGTCTCCAAATCGTTCTTGCGTAGGGAGGGCAAAAAATCCTTTGAAGAAAGGAGAATAAGCGGGATTTTCAGGTCTTCGGCAAATTGGATGAACCGGTCGCTCTCTAAGGATTCTCCCCTCTCTCGATTACAAAAAATATAACGGATCTCCGCAGGGATCATTCCTTTCGAAATGTGCTCGACGACAATCTGAAGCAGTTCCCTTGCTGCTTCATCCCTGCCAGTCGAAAACCACCCAATTCGAAACACCATCAGAGCCCTCACTCCTTATCTCGTACCCTTTTAATAGCACCTTTGACATAGATTGATCAAGAGGCCCTTTACTCTCCCCTCGCCCTTTGACTACCTTCTTCCTCTTCACCTCCTCTACGCCTCTTCCTTTATGCGGAGCCACGAATCGATAAAGGTGCCCCTGCACCGTTCGGTCGGGACGGGAACCTTTTTGCGCGAGACGTAAGGGAATTCAAGGGAGGAAGAGATTAAGACGTTCAACGAGGTAAAGGTTGTGGTGTGGGAAGAAGTGGGTATTGTTGATCAAAATTTAAATAACAAATTT
>CAZFJD010000321.1:0-3634 GCA_964518775.1 uncultured Syntrophaceae bacterium | reverse complement strand
ACACCAACCCCTCCACAGGAGAGAAGATCGTCCAAGAGGACGATGTCCCTTTTTACAAACTTCAGAAGAGGCTCATTTTCGGAAGCAATGGAGAGATCGATCCGACCAATATTGAAGACTACATTGCGATAGGCGGATATGGGGCTCTGACGAAAGCCCTCTTCAACATGACCCCGGTTCAAATCATCGAAGAGATTAAGGCCTCAGGGCTTCGAGGTCGAGGTGGAGGAGGATTTCCTACTGGAGTGAAGTGGGAGACGTGCCGGCATGCCAAAGGTGAGGTGAAATATGTTATCTGCAATGCGGATGAAGGAGATCCAGGTGCCTATATGGACAGGAGCGTCCTCGAAGGAAATCCACATAGTGTTTTAGAGGGAATGGTCATCGGTGCTTTTGCCATTGGTTCTCGTGAAGGATACATATATGTCAGAAACGAGTACCCCCTCGCTGTTAAGAATTTTCGAAAGGCCCTAGAGGATGCAACGGCCTACGGTCTCTTAGGAAAGAATATTTTAGGAAGTGGCTTCGATTTTACCGTCCGGGTCAATCGAGGAGGAGGGGCCTTTGTCTGTGGCGAATCGACTGCCCTCATGGCCTCCTTGGAGGGAAAGATTGGGGAACCCAGAGCGAAGTATATCCATACCGTGGAAAAAGGATTGCACGGTATGCCCAGTAACCTGAATAATGTAGAGACTTGGGCCAATGTTCCAATGATCATTAACCGGGGCGCCAAGTGGTATGCGGGGATTGGAACCGATGGATCGAAGGGGACAAAGATCTTCTCCCTCGTAGGAAAGATCAATAATACAGGATTGGTTGAGGTCCCCATGGGAATGACCTTACGGGAGATCATCTATGGTATCGGTGGAGGGATTCCAGAGGGAAAGCGTTTCAAGGCTGTTCAGACAGGAGGTCCCTCTGGCGGTTGCCTGCCGGAGAGATTGTTGGACATCCCTGTGGACTTCGACCGCCTTACAGAAGCAGGGTCCATGATGGGTTCAGGCGGGATGATCGTCATGGATGAAGATACCTGCATGGTCGATGTGGCTAAATACTTTCTCACTTTTTTGGAAGAGGAGTCCTGTGGGAAGTGCGTTCCTTGTCGGGAAGGGATCAGGCGGATGAGGGAGGTGCTGGAGGAGATCACTCAAGGGAATGGACGAGAAGGGGATATCGAACTCCTGGAAGATATTTCATTTACTCTCACGGAAGGATCGCTCTGCGCCTTGGGCTCCACTGCAGCCAACCCCGTTATGTCAACCATTCGATACTTCAGAAATGAATATGAAGCCCATATCCAGAATAAGAAATGTCCTGCAGGGATTTGCAATGCCCTCATCCAATATTCCATCGATCCGGAGAAATGTACTGGATGTACCCGGTGTGTAAAGGCCTGTCCTGTAGAAGCGATCACAGGGGAGAGGAAGGTGCCCCATCGGATCGACTTGGAAAAGTGCATCAAATGCGGATCCTGTTACGATGTCTGCAAGTTCAATTCAGTGCTCCGAAGGTAGGAGAGGAGAAGAGAGACTTTGATTACTCTGGTTATTAATGGAAAAGAGATTGGTGCGAAAGAGGGCCAGACGATTTTTGAGGCGGCGCGAAGGGTAGGCATCCATATCCCCACTCTTTGCTACCATGAGGCGGTGAGCGCCTCCGGGGCTTGCCGCTTCTGCAGTGTGGAGATTGCAACAAAAAGGGGAAGATCGAGATTAGTGGTCTCCTGCCTCTATCCAGTCGAAGAAGCTCTTGTCGTAAAAACCCACTCCGAAAAGGTTTTAAGACTGCGAAGAGGAATTCTTGAACTTCTGTTATCCCGTTGTCCATCCGTCCCCAGACTCCAAGAGTTGGCCAAAGAATTGAGGATGAACCAACTACGATTCAAATTGGGTGAGGAAAATTGTATCCTCTGTGGACTCTGTATTCGTGTCTGTGAAGAGATTGCAGGGGTGAGTGCCATCAGCGCAGTCAATCGAGGGACGAAAAAGGAGATCGCTCCACCCTTTTTCAAATCTTCCCAGGCCTGCATTGGGTGCGGGGGATGTGCCTATGTCTGCCCAACCCGTGCTATAAGGATTGAGAGTAACCAGATCAAATTGGGTTCGAAGGTCTTTAAGGAACTCTCTCCAGAGGCAAGCCAGAAAGTGATGGAGACCCTCGGGTCACAATCGTAGAGGAATGGATGGAGAGGACGAGAGAAAAGTTGTTGAGGATGCTGAGGGAGGGAGAAGTTTCAGGGATATTGGGCCTGAGGCTGAACCATGGCCACCCAATCCCTTTCCTCTTCACTAAACCAGAGGATCTGAAAGGTTGGGTCGTGGATGAGGCCAATCGATACCCTCTCACCAAGATTCTCATCAAGATTGCGAAGAAACACTCTGATCAGTTGATTGGGATTGTGGTTCGTGGTTGTGAAGAACGATCCCTGATCGAACTCTTCAAAAACCATCAACTCCAACCTGAGAAAATAAGGGCGATCGGAATCGTTTGCAGTCAGGAATTGGCAAATCGTTGTCGCTGTGATAAACCTTTTCCCTCTTTTGTGGAAGAAGGGGAGTTGGCCAAACCCATGGAGAGCATCTCTGATATTGAAGAGGTAGAGAAACTTTCCGAAGAAGAGCGCTTACACTATTGGATGGGGCAGTTTGGAAAGTGCATTAAATGTTATGGGTGCCGGAATATCTGTCCAGCCTGTTTCTGCCCCACTTGCACATTGGAGGATCATTCCTTGATCAAACCCGGTGGGATGCCTCCTGAAATTCCCATCTTCCATCTTCACAAGGCCTATCATATGGCCGACCGATGTATAGATTGTGGCCTCTGTGAAGAGGCATGCCCAGTGGGGATACCTGTGAGGAGGCTCTATAGGAAAGTCAGAAAGGCAGTCAAAGATCTCTTTGGTTATATCCCAGGTGGACGGGAAGAGGAGAAAGGCCCCTTAGAGTTTTTGGGCGATGGGAGTTATGAACTCCCAGGGGCAGGAAGGTAGGATGTGAACTTTTCAAGGTTAAGGTTGAGAATTTCTTAACCTGAGCCTTAACCTAAACATTAGAAGTTTTTAGGAGAATATGTTGAATTACGAGACCGTTTTAACGACCTGCACCTATTGTGGTTGTGGTTGCGGGCTGCTCTTAGAGGTTTTGGATGGAGACGTGGTTGGGACCCTTCCACAGAAAGACCATCCTATTAATCAGGGAGGACTCTGTATTAAGGGGTGGAGTGCCCACGAGTTCATCCATGACAAAGGAAGGTTAAAGGAACCTCTACTGAGAAAGGAGGGTTCGTTAAAGGAGGTCTCCTGGGGGGAGGCCTTCGATGAGGTCGTCTCTCGTCTCAAGAGAATTAAGGAGGATAAGGGACCTGACAGCATCGGGGGTTTAGCCTCCGCGAAGTGCACCAATGAGGAGAATTATCTCTTTCAGAAGTGGATGAGGGGAGTCGTTGAGACGAACAATGTGGATCATTGCGCTCGTCTCTGACACTCTTCAACTGTGGCTGGTCTAGCCAGATCATTCGGGAGCGGGGCCATGACCAATTCGACACAGGAATTGGAGGATACAGACTGCATCCTCATCACCGGTTCCAATACCACGGAGACCCATCCTCTCGTAGCGAGCCGAATTCTCAAAGCGAA
>CAZFJD010000320.1:0-3674 GCA_964518775.1 uncultured Syntrophaceae bacterium | reverse complement strand
TGGAGGGCTTACCCCTTCATTCTTGTAATAAATCCTTGCTGGAGTCCCCAAGGCCTTCTCAAGGGCATATGCCCGATGAAGCGGAGTGGGCCTCCAAAGAAGTAGTTTCTCCATCACTCCTTCTGGAATATCGATCCATCGTTGTTGGCTGACCTCCTGTTCAATCAAATTCATAGGGAAGACAGGAGCTAAATCTTGAGGACCGATCGGTTGTCCCGTACCAGGATGAATGATGGGTTGAAGCGGGCTCGGTAAATCCGCTTGAATATTATACCATTGCTTTGGAATCTCATCCTCTCTTAGAAAAACTTTGAACTCCTTCATAATCTCCTCCTTCTGTTAACAAGAAATTACTTTGAAAATGTCGAAATGTTGTCATCACCTCCTTTTCCATCTTTTCGCCATTATCCCCAAAAAACGTATGTTCCAAATATCAATAATTGCGAGTATTGTCAAGTCATATTTGCTCCTTATAGAGATTGAGAATAAAAAAATGGCACCCTGTTTCTCCAGGATGCCATCCCATTATTGGGTTCATTCAAAAAGTCATATTTGAATGGTTAAGAACCTCATTTTTTCTTAAACTCATCCCATGGATAGTCGATAAGCTCCAAAAGGACACCGTTGACGTCTTTGGGATGAACAAAGGCAAATTTGCAATTTCGGAATGGTCTCAATCCACCTATGAACGTGTAACCTTTTGCCTTTAACTCATCCATGGCCTCTTTAGTACTATCTACATTCAATCCGATCAGCATGATGCCTTCCCCCCTTTTCTCGATGAACTTGGCCACGTCACCGTCAGGGGATGTGGATTCCATCAATTCGAACCCGACATCGCCCAGCCAGTACCTGGCCACTCTAATTTTCTCGGGCTCATCCACATAGGGGTCGTCAGGTTTTGATTTTCCAAGAATAGGTTCCCAAATTTTTCGCGCTGCTTCGAGATTCTTTACGGCGATACAGATATGATCGATCTTGTTGACTTTCATGAGACACCTCCTCGCTTTTTTTCAGGGGATCCGCAAGACACGCTGGGTCCACGGATACCTCTATCTACTATCTTTTCGAGAGATGGATGATGTGGCCGGTCTCATACCCTCCGTAAGGAACTTCGTTGACCATGGCCACGTTGGGGCACACAAAGGCACAGATACCGCACTCGACACAAAGATCGGTTAAAATAGCGGCTTTATTGTTGACCAACCCGATAATATGCTCTGGACATTCCCTGATACATGTTCCGCAACCCGTGCATTTCGATACAACGACATGTGGTACCATAAGTCTCTCCTTTAATTGTGATTCCCGCCTACCGCAGGCACGCCTAACTCGTGCCTCGTGACTCGCCTGTCGAGAAGCTGGGTCACGATCCACGCGACGTGGTTTTAATGTTTGATTCGGTGATATGTTTGATAAGGTAAGAAGTCGACTCTCATCCCTATCTTATACCCATCGCGAATCGCTGCCGTCCCTCTGCGTACCTGGATGCAGTCCCCGATCATGTAAACATCCTTTGCATACTTGCCATAAGAGACCTCTTTATTCGGGACAAGATTGGCCAGGACAACTGTATCCGCAGGGATGGCCGTCTCTTTCTTATCTGGGCCTTCCACCACGACCTCTTTGTCACGAATCTCTTTCACTGTGCTTTGAACGACCTGGGCGACATTTCCCTCCTTCAGTTTCTTCATGTATCTCCAGATGTAAGAGGGATTGACGTCCGTCCCAAATTTTTTGGGTTTATCCACAATGGAGACATTGTATTTCCCCTTATCGATGATATAGAGGGCTGTGGCGATGGCTGCGCCAGAACCACCAACTATCACTACATTCTGGCCAAGCTTTGCCTTCCCTTCTAAGACATCGAATAGGGTCACCACATGCCTCTTGTCACTGCCAGGGATCGATTTATCCGGTGTAGCCCCTGTAGCAATGATCACAGAGTCGGCTTTTTCCTTCTCTAAAAGTTCTTTTGTCACTGTCGTGTTCGGAACGATCTTGGCACCATGCTTTTCGCATTGGGCTTTTAGATAATTGACCATGCGTTGGAATTCTTGGTCCCCCCAGGGTCCGTGGGCTGCTGCCGCAAATTGCCCGCCTACATGATCGCTCTTCTCATAGACTGTGACATCATGGCCTTTCTCCGCAGCAATGGCTGCTGCCTGAAGTCCTGCAATCCCTGCACCGATGACTACGACCTTTTTCTTGGTCTTAGATTTAGGAAAACCATAGAAACCCCATTCCACTTCGTTCTCATGTCCAAGAGAGGGCCGGACCGTACAGCAAAGCTCTGTATCCCTAAAAAGCCTTGCCAGACAGACATTGCAGGCGATACAGGGGATGATGTCTTGCTGACGGTCTTCCATAATCTTTTTAGGGAGGAAAGGATCGGCGATCATGGGCCGACACATTTCCCAAATATCCAGTTTACCCTCTGCCATGGCCTTCTCTGGGATCTCTGGCACAAAGAGACGATAGGCCATGCTCACAGGAACCTTAATATTTTTCTTCATTCGCTCTGCAATGTAGAGCCAATTTCCCATGGGAACATCTCGAGAGATTACTGAAACAGGTGACTCCTGCCATCCAGCGGTCACACTGAGGTAGTCAGTCCCAGCTTTCTCGGCAATCTTGATCGATTCGAGGCTCTCTTCGGGTGTATTTCCGCCTCGGTCATCCAATAATTCCTCACCGCAGAGGCGGATTCCAATGGCCACATCAGATGGGATGGCTTTCCGAATCCCTTCGAGAATCTCCTTCATGAACTGGCATCGTCCGTGAATATCTCCACCGTATTCATCTGTTCGCTTGTTGGTATACGCAGAGATGAAGTTGGAGAGGAGGTAACCGACGATCCCTGAGACTTCAACAATCTTAAAACCAGCTTCAACCGCTCTCACCGCGCCATCGATGTGCTCCTGAATACACTGATGAATCTCCTCTTTGGTCATCTCTTTGGGGGGCCGGAAGATGGGCAGTTTCTGTGGGACATCCGAAGGGCCGGCAGTGTACGGAAGTTCAATTCCACCAACTCTTCCGCAATGCATTAATTGGAGAGCGGGGACCGCATCATGTTTCCTGATCACATCGGCAATCTTTTTAAGACCTGGAATGAACTTGTCATCCCAGATCGCCATCATTCCTACATAACCCTTTCCCTCTCCTTTGACTTCCGTAAACGCACCCTGCGAAGTCACGATGCCTGCTCCACCCCTCGCTTGAGCCTCCATGTAGGCAACTTCTTTCTCCGAAACGTAACCATCCCGGTAATTGAAGTTCGTCTCTGTGGAGGCATACTTGATTCGGTTCTTAACTTCTAACTTGCCAATCTTGATTGGACTAAAAATATGCGGGTACTTCTTTACTCCTGGAAACATATGCTTCCTCCTTTGATGGTCTTAGGCCCTTTGAAAACAAATTATCTAATAGCATCGCCTCCCCCCCTTGTCAAGAAATATTTCACAAATCCGATGATTCTCTTAGAATGAAATATTGCACTCGTTTTAACCAATGATTTGAATGACTTAGCTCGAGGCTACGAAATTGGGGGAAAAGGGTCTCACTTCTATATTGGATACAAAAATCCTTGCCCCTTGTCAAGTAAGATTTGGGATCACACTTTTCCCATGACAACTTCCCTCCCCTGGCGGGAGGGGGTATAGGGGAGGGGG
>CAZFJD010000319.1:0-3709 GCA_964518775.1 uncultured Syntrophaceae bacterium | reverse complement strand
CCTCGGTCTTTCTGGATTTACGGGGCTTTACTGCTTTTGCCGAGACTACGGAGCCCGAGGAGGTCCTGACTGTCCTCCAAGAGTATCACGCGGCGATGGGCCAAATTGTCCTCGACCACGAGGGCACCCTCGAACACTTTGCAGGCGATGGCATGATGATCATCTTCAACGACCCAGTGCCAGTGCCGAACCCGGGGGAGAAGGCGATCCGAATGGCCCTTGCAATGCGAGACAAAATGGCAGACCTAACGGTCCGTTGGCACAAGCGTGGCTTCGACCTCAGCATAGGAATCGGCCTCGCCCAGGGGTATGCCACCATCGGCGCCATCGGCTTTGAAGCCCGCTGGGAGTATGGGGCCATCGGAACCGTTATCAACCTCGCCTCTCGCCTCTGCGGGGAGGCAAAGTCAGGCCAGATTTTGCTCCCCCAGCGGCTTCTCGGAACGATAGAGCACTTGGTGGATGTGGAGTATGTGGGCGAGCTGGAGCTCAGGGGTTTCCACCGCCCAATCAAGGCCTACAACGTCTTGGGGCTGAAGAAATAGCAAAGTATCCACTCCTCTGCTCTCTCATAACCGCAGAGAAATTTAAGCAAAAACTCACGGCCATCCTCAGTGTGGATGTCAAGGGTTACAGTCGCCTTACGGGTGAGGATGAAGAGTGGAAACTGAACCTGTCTAAAGATGGCCATTGCCATTTTATATACTTATGAGTATAATACGCAACAGTATAATTATTGGGAGGGATCATGGAATTCATCGATAGGGAGAGAGAATTAGCATTCCTTGAGGAAAAATGGAAAGATCAGAGGGCTCAGCTGATTATCCTTTGGGGGAAACGAAGAATTGGGAAGACTGAACTTGTAAAACAGTTCATCAAGGATAAACCCCATGTCTATTTTCTCTCGGAAAGCACGAGTGAGCTCGAACAGGTGAAAAGGTTCTCCTCTGCCATTGGTCAGTTTTTTAAGGAACCCCTCCTTGAAACAAGAGGATTTGGAGAATGGGAGGAGAGTTTTAAGTACATCAAGGAGAAAAACAAGAGGTTTGTTCTTGTCATCGATGAGTTCCCTTACCTCATTCAATCTAATTCAGCCATCCCCGGTCTGTTTCAAAAGGCTTGGGATGAGCACTGGTCTAAAAGCAACATCTACCTTATCCTCCTTGGATCAAGTATGGCGATGATGGAAACCGAGGTTCTTGGATATAGAGCACCTCTTTATGGCAGAAGAACAGGTCAATGGAGAGTCGATCCCATGACGTTCGAATCTGCCGGAAAATTTAGGAAACGGAAAGACTTTGAGGACAGATTGCTCCACTACTCAGTGGCAGGTGGGGTTCCTGCCTACTGGGTCCTGTTTTCCCAAGAAAAAGATTTCTTAAAAAACCTTAGAGACTATGTCTTGAGAAAAGGGCAGATGCTCTATGATGAAGTGGAGTTTATTCTGAAAGAGGAATTGAGAGAACCGAGATATTATTTCTCACTTCTTCAGGCTCTTGCACAGGGAAAGCAAAAGCTATCAGAAATCGTAAATGCTACGGGCATCTCACAGCCTATGGCGAACAAATATCTCGGTGTGCTTTCAGATCTCAAGATTATTGTGCGGGAGATTCCAGTTACTGAGGAAAAGACTCTCAAAAGCAAAAAAGGGCTTTATCGCATTGCGGATGAATTCTTCCAGTTCTGGTTTAGATTCATCTTTCCGAAACGTGGTGAATTAGAGATGGATAGGATAGAAAATGTGTTGGATTATATAAAAAAAGGGATTCCCCAATACCTTTCCTCTATTTATGAAAAAGTTGCTATTGAAACTGTCTGGAAGAATATGGACAAATTTTTTTCTTTTACATCCGTTGGGAGATGGTGGGACAAGAACGAAGAGATTGACATTGTTGGAATAAATAAAGATTTGAACTCCATTCTGTTCGGTGAGGTTAAATGGAGTGAGAAGCCTGTTGGGACAAATATTTATGAGGAACTCAAGTCAAAAGCACAGAAGTTACAGTGGGGTAAGAAAGGAAGAAAGGATTTCTTCTGCCTCTTTAGCAAAAAAGGTTTTACAGAGGCAATGATTAAGAGGGCTAAAGAAGAAAATGTTCTGCTGTTTAAAGAAAATGTATCTTTGAAGATCGGTTAATAGGGGGTGACATTCCGACTACACGATAACGAATCCATGTACTGTCGGGATAAATCAATTTTTTCTTTCCTTCCTTTTATGGAGTTTTAGGGGGACTCCATGACAACACAAGAAGTTAAACGTAAACTGGCTGCCATCCTCAGTGCCGATGTGAAGGGGTACAGTTGCCTCATGGGGGAGGATGAGGCGGGGACTCTGAGGACCCTGGAAATCTACAAGAGGGTTATGTCCGACCTCATCCTACAGCACCGGGGCCGGGTGGTAGACTCTCCAGGGGATAATGTGCTTGCAGAGTTTGCCAGCGTGGTAGATGCGGTCCAGTGCGCTGTTGCCGTGCAGAAGGAGCTTCAGGCCCGCAATACAGAGCTTGCCGAGAACCGCCGCATGCAGTTTCGCATCGGGATCAACCTTGGGGACGTGATCGAGGAGGAGGAACGCATCTACGGGGACGGAGTGAACATCGCAGCAAGATTGGAGGCCCTTGCTGACGCGGGTGGGATCTGCATCTCCAAGGCAGCCTTTGACCACATCGAGAGCAAGCTGCCTCTGGGATATGAATACTTAGGTGAACAGACAGTCAAGAACATTGCTAAGCCGGTGGGGGCCTACCGCGTTCTGCTTGAGCCACGGGTCACGGTGAAAGCTGAGATGGGAAAAGGCGTGACGCATGAGGCCCGACGCATGAGACGAAACCTGTTTCTTTCAGGTCTCCTGCTCGCCCTTGTTTTGGCTGCAGTGGCTGTCTGGCAGTTTGCCCTTCGTCCATCGCCACCGCGGATAGAGAAAGCCTCCAAGGAGAGGATGGCATTCCCATTGCCTGATAAACCTTCCATTGCCGTGCTTCCCTTTGCCAATATGAGCGATGATCCCAAGCAGGAGTTCTTCAGCGATGGGATCACTGAGGAAATCATCACCGCCCTTTCTAAGGTCCCACGCCTGTTTGTAATTGCTCGCAACTCGACATTTACCTATAAGGGAAAACCTGTGAAGGTCAAGCAGGTCAGCGAAGAATTGGGTGTGCGGTATGTGCTGGAGGGAAGCGTCCGCAAAACCGGCGACAAGGTCAGAATTACCGCCCAGCTCATTGATGCCACAACGGCAAATCATCTCTGGGCGGAGCGCTATGACCGCGATTTGAAGGACATCTTTGCCCTGCAGGATGAGATTACCCTAAAGATCATTGAGGCCCTGCGGGTGAAATTGACGGAGGGGGAACAAGCCCGCGTAATTGGAAAAAGGAGTCACAATGGGGGGTCAAACCTTCAAAATTCGATTGACAATTATTTCAAATTAGATAGAATACTGACATGGCGAGACAACTAAGAGTGGAGTTTGAAAATGCTTTTTACCACATCACCTCGAGAGGAAACCTGCGAGATAAGATATTCTATGATGCTGCAGATAGGGAAAGATTTCTGAAAATACTGAGCCGAACAAAGGAAAGATATGGTTTTCTGCTTCATGCCTACGCCTTGATGGATAATCATTATCACCTTCTCATGGAGACCCCCAAAGCCAACTTATCCCAGATCATGCAGAACATCAATACGAGCTATACCGTTTATGTTAATC
>CAZFJD010000318.1:1347-3712 GCA_964518775.1 uncultured Syntrophaceae bacterium | reverse complement strand
GTTCATACGCGACCGGAGGGAGGCCCTCAAAGCAACATCCTACTCGGTCTGTGGGCTTACGATGTGGGCCCGGTTGAACCTTTCTTCCCGTTTTCTATTGACCCGCGTTATTCTGAAATTGTTCTGCGCGGATTGGCCACTATGATTCCCGGTCTGAAAGCCTACGTTGATCGGCTTCCTAAGCCAATAGTGGATGGAGGCTATTATACGAAGACCCGTGAGAACCGACCCCTTATTGGAAAACTACCGGTCGAGGGCGCTTATGTGATAGGCGGCCTATCGGGTTTTGGGGTGATGGCTGCCTGCGGGGCAGGTGAACTCTTGGCTGCCCACCTCACGCATAGCACGTTACCGCATTATGCTTCTGCATTTAGGGTAGAGAGGTACGGAGACCCTGAGTATCAGAAGCTATTAGAGACCTGGGGTGAATCTGGACAGTTATGACTTCCTCCCTCTCTCTGTTGTTCGACGCTATTTCCCTTATTTTCTCATCACCACCCATAGGCCCCCTTCGGAAAGGATTTTGGCTTTTCCTTCCAAGTTGTTTGCTTTTATCCGTTGCCGTAAGTCATCTTCTGTTATCTCCATCTTGCCCAACTGAAGGTTGAGGTCTCGAGATCTTTTTCCGATTTTCTCAATCACTCTATTTGGAGTATATTTCCCAAATCCTCCCCCAACGAATGCAATCCCATTTGGTCTCAGAACTCGATAGATCGCTGACAGATTAACTCTAAACAAGGAAGGGAAGAAAAAGGCTCCGCGGAAGATGGCTAAATCGATACTACTCCCCTTAATCCCCTTCAAAGAAGAATCCGTTTCAACGATCTCAATTTTGTCCTCAAGTTTTCGTTTCTTAGCTTCTTGATGGAAGAAATCACGCATTCCTTTTGGAAAGGTTGCGATCCAAAAAGAGTTCCCCATCTTTTCTGTTTGCAAGAAAAAAACCATCCCGCAGAAGGGACCGATCTCGAGAATATTTCCGTCGCTACGGCTGTAGAGTTCATGGATCTGTTTGATTAGATGGGGATAAACGGGCTCCCAGAGGGTATGGAGTTCTTTTAAAAGATCCAAGTTGAAAGAGGTCATATGAAAATGATAGCACGCCTGAGAAAAATTTACTAAAGAAATCTGCAAAAAGCGTTTAAATCAGTTCCTCCTTGGGCCCTGTCCAGCTTTTAGAATTCCTGAAATATTTTTATAGACAGGCGCGATAAATTTCTGTTATATAAAAGAAAATTTCGTTTGATTTGGGGGGAAACGCATGTTCCATATCGCAGACCCAAAGGATATAAAAAACGGTAAAATGACGGATGTCTATTTTGTGAGGACGATGGAGGTTCTTAAGGCGAAAAAGATTGACAAGTGGGTCAAGGCTGAATTCATTGCCAAACGATTTCCGGAAGATTATGGATGGGGGGTGCTCGCTGGCATCGAGGAGGCGGCTTATCTGCTTAGAGATTTGAAAGTGAGCGTCCGCGCAATGAGGGAGGGAACGATCTTTCGGGCTTATGAACCGGTGATGGAGATCGAGGGGATGTATACGGATTTTGGCCTCTATGAGACTTCGGTCTTGGGCCTCCTCTGTCAGGCCTCGGGTGTGGCGACGAAGGCCGCTCGCTGCAAAAAGGCCGCTGGCGATCGAAGGGTGATCAGTTTTGGTGCAAGGCGAATCCATCCAGTCATCGCACCGATGGTGGAGCGGAGCGCCTTCATCGGTGGATGCGATGGTGTATCGGTCGTCAAGAACGCAGAATTGATCGGTGAAGAGCCTTCCGGAACGATGCCCCATGCGTTGATCCTGATCATGGGTGATACGGTTGAGGCCACGAAGGCTTTCGATGAGGTGATCCATCCAAAAGTCAGGCGAGTCTCGCTTATTGATACCTTTAATGATGAAAAGGTAGAGGCCATCCGAGTGGCAGAGGCTCTTGGCAAGAAGCTTTTTGGAGTCAGGCTTGACACTCCCAGTTCGAGGCGGGGAGACTTTCAGAAGATTATCGAAGAGATTCGTTGGGAACTGAGACTGAGGGGATTTGGACATGTTCAAATCTTCGTCAGCGGCGGATTGGATGAGAAACGGATCCTTAGCCTCAATCCCGTGGTGGATGCGTATGGCGTGGGCACGGCGATCACGAACGCACGGGTGATCGATTTTGCCATGGACATCATTGAGATTGACGGAAAACCTCTTGCGAAAAGAGGAAAGATGTCAGGATCCAAGAGAGTTCTTCGATGCTCCAAATGTTTTCAGGACCAGATGATTCCATTTCAAAAAGACCGAAGCCGTGCCACCAAGGGATCTGATCGGTGTTCCTGTGGGGGGCGAGTTAAAGAACTTCTCATTCCTTTCATTCAGGAAAACAAG
>CAZFJD010000318.1:0-1337 GCA_964518775.1 uncultured Syntrophaceae bacterium | reverse complement strand
TCTGGGATCTCCCGAGCCCACAGGCGATACGGCAGTATGTCCTTGAACAACTTCTGCATTTTGACCTTTAGAGATGATGCCTCATTTGGTTTGGGCGAATCGTAGCCGGAGACTGGTAAGATGAAATGAAGGAAGCCATGCTCTACAGTCCTTTGGAAGAGGGGAAGGTGCGATGCCACCTCTGCAACCATCGATGCACCATCTCACCTTCGAAACGGGGAATCTGTGGAGTAAGGGAGAATCGGGACGGAAAGCTTTACACCCTCGTCTTCGGCCGTGCCATCTCTCTGAACGTGGATCCTATAGAGAAGAAACCGATCTTTCACCTCTATCCTGGATCGACCTCTTTCTCGATCGCCACCGTGGGTTGTAATTTCCGATGCCTTCAATGTCAAAACCACGAGATCTCCCAGATGCCAGTGGATCAGGGCCAGATTGATGGTTCGATCGTTCCTCCGGCCAAGATTGTTTCTTTGGCGAAGAAGTACCAGTGTCGATCCATCTCGTACACTTATACGGAGCCCACCATCTACTTCGAATATGCTTATGAGACCGCTGCGCTGGCTAAGCAGGAAGGGATGAAAAATATCTTCGTCACCAACGGCTATATGACCGAGGAGGCGCTGAAGACGATCCAACCCTATCTGGATGCGGCCAATGTTGATCTCAAGAGTTTTCAAGAGAAATTTTATAAAGAGGTCTGTGGCGCAAAGTTGAAGCCGGTTTTGGAGAACCTCAAATTGATGAGGGAGATGGGGATATGGGTGGAGATCACGACCCTTGTCATTCCTACGTTGAACGATTCGGATAAGGAGTTTGAGGAGATTGTGCAGTTCGTCCTCTCTTTGGGACCGGAGGTCCCGTGGCACATCTCTGCTTTCTACCCGACCTACAAAATGCTCAACCTTCCTCGAACGCCTGCTTCTTCACTCCATCGAGCAAGACAGATTGGCATGAAAGCAGGACTTCGATATGTTTACTGTGGTAATATTCCAGGGGAAGAAGGTGAAGATACGTTCTGCCCTCAATGTGGCCGGAGTGTCATTGAAAGGGTTGGGTTTCGGGTCATGAAGAATGATATTGTCAAGGGAGCGTGTCGTCATTGCTACACGAAGATCGAGGGCGTTTGGGATTCGGGGTGAAAGGCTTTTGGCATGGACGAGACTCAGAGTGAGGATCGGAAGATCATCTGGACCATTGGAGGCGGGAAGGGCGGAAGTGGAAAGAGCTTTATCACTGCCAATGTCGGGATCTGTCTTGCAAAATCTGGCCTCCGGGTTATCCTTATCGATGCCGATTTAGGAGGGGCAAACCTTCACACTTTTTTGGGGGATTTC
>CAZFJD010000317.1:0-3726 GCA_964518775.1 uncultured Syntrophaceae bacterium | reverse complement strand
TTGGGGATCTGACAGCAACGTATACGCGATTAATCCAGACGGAACACAGAAATGGTCTCTCTCCACTGGAGGGTCCGTGGAGTCTTCGCCGATCATAGGGTCAGATGGCACCATTTACGTCGGATCCTCCGACAGGAATTTATACGCGATCAATCCTAACGGAACGGTAAAATGGACATACAACACTCCTTGTTGCGGGTGGGTCGCTTCTCCAGCGATAGGGGCAGATGGTACCATATATGCCTTGAACGACAAATTGTACGCCTTTGGTGTCCCTCCTTCCGATACTTGCACATATACGGTCTCACCAACAAACCAATCGTTCAGCTCCAATGGAGGCATTGACAGTATAAGCGTGACGACACAGAGTGGATGTAGCTGGACTGTGACAGAAACCTTAGATTGGGTTAGCATCTTATCTGGAAGCAGTGGAACAGGAAATGGAACAGTTACCTATTCAGTCTCTGTTAACAATACAGAACAATCAAGAGAGGGAACAATAACCATTGGCAACCAGACCTTTACCATAAGGCAGGCTAAATCTGTTTTTAATGACGTTACAGATGCAACTCATTGGGCATATCGCTACATATATGCGATATACACCGAAGGAATAACAGTAGGTTGCGGAAATAACAATTACTGTCCCAATGACCAAGTTACAAGAGGGCAGATGGCGGCATTCATCATAAGGGCAAAATATGGAGAGGATTTTTCCTATACGCAAACCCCATACTTTAGCGATGTCCCTGCCACGCACGTGTTTTTCAAATACGTCCAAAAACTAAAAGATGAGGGAATAACCGCTGTGAGTGGTGTATATGGTGTTGATAATGAGGTAACAAGGGCGCAAATGGCAGCATTCATCATCAGGGCAAAATTTGGAGAGACCTTTAATTATACGACGACGCCCTATTTCAGTGATGTTCCATCCACACATACGTTCTTTAAATATGTTCAGAAACTCAAAGATGGAGGGATAACAGCAGTAACAGGGACTTATGGTGTGGACAATATCGTAACCAGGGCCCAGATGGCAGCCTTCCTTTCAAGGGCATTCCTGGGGATGGAGTAAGCTATCTTATTGTACCCAAATAATGGGCCGTCAATTGCCTTTCCCGAACTTTGGGATTGGAGTAATCGGGAAGAAGCATTGGCGCGACACGATCGGTGACAATCCCTGCCTCTTCCAGCTCTTTGTGATATCTTCGGACATGATCTAAACTCAGTCTTCCATCTTTCGCTTTCTCTTTAGCATATATCGCAGCACCCACACCTGCAATCCTACCGAAAACACACACATCGAGGAGAGAATTCCCCATTAACCGATTCTCTCCATGAACACCTCCTGAGACTTCGCCTGCTACGAAGAATCCTGGAATAGAGGTTTCACAACGGCTGTTGTACTCCAATCCCCCATTTTGATAATGAAGCGTTGGATAGACCAGCATGGGCTCTTTGGAGATATCGATCCCAAATCGCTTAAATAGAATAAATTTCCCTGGGAATTCTCTTTTCACCGCCCCCTCACCCATAAGGATATCGATCATTGGAGAATCCAACCAGACCCCTACCGTTGCCATAGGCGTTGGAACTCCCTTACCTATCTCCGTACACTCCCGAATGAAAGAAGCAGATTCCACATCCCTTGGCTCTCTTTCGTTGATGAATTGCTCTCCATCAATATTGAGGACATTGGCTCCTGCTCCCCTAAACTTCTCTGTAATCAGGAGGCCCTCTGCCTGTTCCGGAAAGATGGCGCCGGTCGGATGGTACTGGACGGTATGGAGGAAACATAATTTAACGCCAGCCCGATAACCCAAAACGAGCCCGTCCCCGGTTGCACCATAATGATTGGTGGTCATGAATCCCTGAATGTGAAGCCTTCCCGAACCACCTGTGGCCATGACCACGGACTTTGCCTTCACCACAAAATATTCCTCAGTTTCCAAATTATAGAGAACTGCGCCAGCGCAGTGGCCATGCTCATTCAAAATCAGTTCCACTGCAGGAGAAAATTCGAGGACTTTAATATGCTCAGCCCGGTTTCTCGCTTCATCCCTGAGGGTTCTCATAATCTCGGCACCAGTGATATCCGCAGCATAATGCATACGCTTTCGAGAGGTCCCTCCTCCGTGGAGTGCCTTCAGCTGTCCTTCTGGGAATTTTGTAAACATACATCCAAGGCTCTCCAGCCATGTAAGAACCTTTGGAGCTTCCGTGACAAGCGTGTATACCAGTTCCGGAACATTCTTAAAATGACCTCCGCCTAATACATCGAGATAATGGTAAAAGGGTGAATCCTTTGTCCCTTTGGAAGCTGCCTGAATACCGCCCTCAGCCATCATCGTGTTTGCATCCCCATGCCGTAACTTGGTCGCAATCAGTACCTTTGCCCCATTCTCCTGAGCTGTCAAAGCAGCCGCTGTTCCCGCACCTCCTCCGCCAATGATCAGCACATCCGTCTCATAGGCAACCTTCGTCAGGTCAATGGTATCTGGGTTTACCCTGCCTTTAGCTTCCAAAAGGCTTACGATCTCAGGGGAGATCGCATAACCCTTATTAGGCCCTACACGGATCTCCGTCCTTGACCCCTCTTTGAAATCGGGATGGTACTTTTTCAGCCGTTCTTCTCTTTCTTTCAAAGAGAGCAGGGGAAACTCTTCACCTCTCTTCTTCTTTTCCACCCGTGCAGGTCTTGTCGTCTCAACCCTCTTGATCAATTCTTTCAATTCACTGGTATAGGGCATAATAACCTCCAAATATCCACTCTCATTCAAAATGCCAAATGTCAAAGCTCAAATGTCAAATCAAATCCAAAACCCAAATGTCAAAAATGTTTTGAACTTAGAACTTTGACATTCATTTGAAATTTGGATTTTGAAATTTGAAATTAATATTTATAAATATGTTTTGTCTTTTGGCGTCCAATCTTCATCGGCCTGCTCAGGTTCGATCTCCCTTTCATTATAAAGTCTCTTCAACGCCTCTTCGTCTGTATCCATCAGTTCCCTGAGCATCTGCTCATACTTTCCTTTATCAACCTCTTTCACCATCGAGGCCAGGTGCTCTGCCCTGAGTGCAATGTATTTTCCGTAGAGCCGCCTTCCTAAGACGGCAATATTATACTGGCAGATTTCGGCTGGACACCGAGCAGTGCAGAGGCCACACATCACACAATCGAATGAAAGTTCTGCAAGCCGAGCCACATCGCCTCTCATGGCAGCGGCGATATAATCCATGACCTCAATCTCCATGGGACAGGATTTGGTGCATGTATTGCACTGCAGACATCGCAGCAGCTCGGGATACGCTTTTACCAATGTTTCGATGGTAGGTTTTATCTTCTCTATGTCATAGATACTTTTCGTGGCCGGAAAGAAAGGGATCTGTGTCAGATACATGTTTGGCTGGACCACCGTCTGACAAGCCAGTCCCACCTCGATCTTGTAGCTTCCTGGAAATCGGTAGACCGTTCCACAAGCTCCGCAAATCCCTCCGCGGCACCCACATCCCCGAATCAATTGGTACCCCGCATGCTCCATCGCCTTTTGAATGGTGAGAGAAGAAGGGACTTCATAACGCTTCCCCATGATATAAATGGGAACCAGTTCCTCTCGCTTCTCTTTCTCGCCTTCCATCGAAATCCTCCTAATTTTACCGAAAATCTGAATATCGAAATCCGAAGTTGTTCAAACTCCAAACACTAAACTCTAAATCCTAAAC
>CAZFJD010000316.1:0-3757 GCA_964518775.1 uncultured Syntrophaceae bacterium | reverse complement strand
GAGAGAGAGCCGAAGATCACCAGAAGCCAGGCCTTGTCAAGAGAAGATGTCGAAGAAGGGCCATCTCAACTGAACGTCGTTGGTCTAACGGTGGAAGACGCCCTTCCAAAGGTTGACAAATTTATTGATCAAGCCCTCTTGCACGGATTGGAGAAAGTCCAGATTATCCACGGGGTGGGTTCCGGGAGGTTGCGGAACGCCATTGGCAAATTCCTTCAAGAACACCGAGGGGTCAAACATTTTGCCCTTGGGGAGGGGATGAAGGGAGGCAGAGGCATCACCGTGGTCGAGTTGAGGTAATCGGTGGTCAGCGGCTTTTTCACAGAAGAGAAGGTTTCAGAAATCCGGGAACGGGCCAGTATTCTGGAGGTTGTCTCAGACTATGTGAGCCTCAAGAAGGCTGGAAAGAACCATAAGGGACTGTGCCCCTTCCATTCCGAAAAGACCCCTTCCTTTATGGTCAATGAAGAGAAGCAGATTTTTCACTGCTTTGGCTGCGGAGCCGGAGGTGATATCTTCGGATTTCTGATGAAAGTGGGACATTTCTCATTTCCCCAGGCTGTGGAAGAATTGGCAAAGCGTTACGGAGTAAGGCTCCCTGCCCGAGAGCTCTCTCCAGCGAAGAAGAAGGAACTGGCCAAGAGAGAGATCCTCTTTCAGATCAATCAGATGGCATTGGAATATTTTCACGATCTCCTCTCCCGACGGCGTGAAGGCGAGGAGGGGAGGGGGTATCTGTTGAAGAGGGGGGTCAGCGAGCAGGTCATTCAGGAGCATCGGCTCGGCTATTCTCTCGATCGTTGGGATGGTCTGAGTCGGCATCTCCAAGAGAAAAAGGTCTCTTTGGAACTGGCGTGGGAACTGGGTTTGATCTTTCCGAAGAAGAGGGAAGGCTGGTACGATGCGTTTCGGGGAAGGATCCTCTTTCCTATCTTTGACCTCCACCAGCGGGTCGTTGGATTTGGGGGAAGATTGATCGGAGAAGGCGAACCGAAATATCTCAACTCTCCGGAGTCGAGCATCTACCATAAGGGGGAGATCCTTTATGGTCTTCAGGTGGCCAAGGCATACATTCCTGAGAAGGATTGTGTTATAATGGTCGAAGGTTATTTTGACCTTTTGACCCTCCACCAGTACGGGCTGAAAAATAGCGTTGCCACCTTAGGAACGGCGCTAACATCACAACACATTCGCACCTTGAAGAGATACACGAAGAATTTGATCACTGTATTCGATGCTGACGAGGCAGGTGTTCAGGCAAGCCTCCGCGTGCTTCCCCTTTTTTTGGAGGAGGAGGTCTCAGGGAAGACGATCATCCTTCCAAAGGGCGAAGACCCCGATGAGTTTCTCAGGAAGGGAAATTTAGAAGCATTTAAGAAAGGAATGCACGGTGCCATTCCCCTCACGGATTTCTTTTTCGAATGGTTGACGAAAACCCACGATATGAAGTCCATCGAGGGCAAGGTAATAGTTGCAGAGCAGGGAATGGCCCTCATTGGAAAGATCCCGAATAAGATTCGAAGAAGTTATTATACGAAGGCCTTGGCTGAGAGATTGGATCTTCCGGAATCGTTATTGATGGAGAGACTCGTATCGTCTCCAAAGGATCGGCGTGGGACTGAAGGAGTGTCGGCCAAGGGGTTTACCGAAAGGCATTTCCCAAAGTCAGAGGAAATGGTGGTTCGTCTCATGATCCATCATCCCGAATTGATCCCAAGGCTCACGGAGGAAGGGGTTTTAGGAGAGTTTGAAAGTCCGATCCTTCAGAAAATGGCCCAGAATTTGGAAGGTCTTTACATGAGAAGGGGAAAACTTGATCTGACTGAGGCGCTGGGATCTCTTGAGGACGATTTGAAGGAAAGGTTATGCGAGTTTGCTTTTCAGGAGAGTGAGTTGGAGGGGGGAGATCGAGAGAAGATACTGAGGGATTGTATCCAAAAGATTCGCAGGAAGAGGTTGAAAAAAGACGAAGGAGAGATCCTCAGAAAGATTAAAGAGGCTGAGACGGAGAAAGGGGAGAAAGGGCTGGAGGCCCTTTTGAGGAAACGGCAAGAACTGACAAGGAGGGGAAGGGGCCTTTAGGGAATCGATAATAAAAAAAGGGAAAGGTTGATGAGGAAAGAAGGGAAGATGAAAGAGGTGGAGCAATTGATCTCCATCGAGGGAGAAAAGGGGTTTCTATCCTTCGAGGAGGTGAACGGGATTCCTCCCAACGAGATTGTCTCCTCCGATCAAATCGACGATGTCCTTATGATGTTCGATGAAATGGACATTGACGTGGTGGATGACCTTCAAGGATTGAAGGTGGAGGATGAGAAGGCTCTGGAGAAGGAGGAAGAGGAAGTCGATGAGTTAGAGGTCGAGACCTTTGGGAGAGCCACCGATCCCGTTCGGATGTATCTCCGCGAAATGGGCTCCGTTTCCCTTCTTACCCGAGAAGGAGAGGTTGAGATCGCGAAGCGAATTGAGAGTGGGAAGAGAGAGGTACTGAGCATTGTTCTGGATTGCCCTATGGCCGTCAAAGAGGTCATCAATCTCGGCAGTGCCATCAAGGCCGGGAAGGTGGAGATCCGGGAAGTAACCAATGAAATTGACGAAGAGGAGACGAGCCTTGAGGAAGAACAAGTTCAGAGAAAGAAGATCTTGGACCTGATCGATCGGATTCGGCGGCTCGATAAAGGGCTTCAGCGCCTTCAGAAAAAGAAAAAGGGGTCGAAAAGCAAGATCCAGGAGAAGATGAAGGAAAAGAAAAAGGCGGAGATTTTAGAATGTTTTAGACACATGAATTTGAGAGACACCCAGATTAATAAGATTGTGCAGAAGACGAAGCAGATGCTCATCCGTGTGGAAAAGGGAGAGAGTGAGGTCAAGAGGATCGAGGAGAGATGGAGGATCTCTGTCCGAGAGGCACGGGAGTATTTGAAAAGATTGAAAGAAAAGACGCTCAATGAGAAAAGCCTCATGAGGAGCCGGGGAGTGAGCAAGGCCGATCTCCACGAGGTCGATCGGTGTGCGAAGTTTGCACAAAAGAAGATTAATCGTGTGGAGATGGAGTGTGGCCAAAGCGCTGAGAGACTGAAAGCAGCGGTGAAGGCGATTGTCGAAGGGGAGACAAAGGCCAAAGAGGCGAAAAGTGAACTGGTGAAGGCCAACCTGAGGCTGGTGGTCTCCATTGCGAAAAAGTATACGAATCGAGGCCTTCAATTCTTGGATCTCATTCAGGAAGGAAACATAGGCCTCATGAAGGCGGTAGATAAATTTGAATATCAAAGGGGTTACAAATTTAGCACTTATGCCACTTGGTGGATTCGCCAAGCCATCACGCGGGCGATCGCTGATCAGGCTCGGACAATCCGTATCCCTGTGCACATGATCGAGACGATTAATAAACTGATCCGGACCTCCAGATACCTCGTCCAAGAGATTGGTCGGGAACCCACTCCTGAAGAGATTGCCGAGAAAATGGAGATGCCTTTGGACAAAGTAAGAAAAGTGCTGAAGATTGCCAAAGAGCCGATTTCCCTTGAGACACCCATCGGCGAAGAGGAAGACAGCCATTTAGGAGATTTCATCGAGGACAAAGCGGTCATTTCACCGCAGGATGCTGTGATCAACTCGAACCTCTCGGACCAAACGCGCAAGGTCCTTTCCACTCTCACGCCCAGGGAGGAGAAGGTTTTGAGGATGCGATTTGGCATCGGAGAGAAATACGATCATACCCTGGAAGAGGTGGGGCAGGATTTTGATGTGACCCGGG
>CAZFJD010000315.1:0-3769 GCA_964518775.1 uncultured Syntrophaceae bacterium | reverse complement strand
CAATTTTTGGCAGAAGGAACTCAGCAAATGTATCAAATGTTATGGATGTCGCGATGTATGTCCCCTTTGTATATGTGATGAGTGTGAGTTAGAAGATCCTGAATGGGTTACATCTGGCCAGATCCCCCCAGATTTTCCTTTATTCCATTTGATAAGGGCTTACCATCTGGCAGATAGGTGCATTGGTTGTGGTGAGTGTCAGGCCACTTGTCCCATGAATATCCCTTTATTGACCATTCAGAACTGGGTGCGACGACAAGAGCCAGAAATAATTTTCGATTTTATCCCAGGACTGGAGCATCAAAAGAAAGAGAAGCTAATTGATTATCTAAAGAAGAAACCAATTAATGAGAGGGGGGTAAGGAGATGAATCTGGATTTTGTACTTACTACCTGCCCTTTTTGTGGATGTGGCTGTCAATTTTACCTTGAGGTTTTAGATGGAGAAATAAGTGGGGTGACGCCCTGTAAAACTGATGAGATAAGTGAAGGTAAATTATGCATTAAGGGGAGAAACGCACAGAAGTTTGTTCAACATAAGGATCGACTGAAGAGACCTTTGATTAAAGAAGATGGGAGGTTAAGAGAGACAAGCTGGCAAGAGGCATTGGATATCATTGGTAAAAGGTTGAATGAGATTAAGCAAGATTTTGGTCCAGATGCTATTGGATTTCTATCCTCGGCTAAATGTACCAATGAAGAGAACTTCCTCCTGATGAAATTTGCTAGGGCGGTTATTGGGACCAACAATGTTGACCATTGTGCAAGGCTTTGCCATGCCTCCACAGTGGTTGGATTGACGAGCGCTTTTGGCAGTGGAGCCATGACCAACTCCATTCCTGAGGTAGAAAGTGCTGACTGCATATTTGTCATAGGAAGCAATACCATTGAACAACATCCCATGATTGGGTCGAGGATTGTAACGGCAAAAGATAAAGGAGCTAAATTAATCGTTGCCGACCCTCGCCGAATACCCTTGGCCAATTTTGCCGACATTTACTTGCCCATGAAACCTGGGACGGATGTCTGTTTGCTGAATGGATTGATGAATATAATTCTTAAAGAAGGCTTAGAAGATAAGAGATTTATCAGGGAGCGGACAGAGGGATTCGAGGCCTTTAAGAAAAAGATAAAACTATACCCGCCTGAGAAGGTGAAGGAGATATGTGGCGTCGATATAGAGGGTTTACAAAAGGCGGCCCGGATGTATGGGGAATCCAGGCGGGCGATGATCCTATATTCTATGGGAATTACTCAGCATACCACCGGTACCGATAATGTAAAATCTATTGCTAATTTAGCATTGCTCACTGGAAACGTCGGCCGAGAATTTACTGGCGTAAATCCCTTGAGAGGTCAAAATAACGTTCAAGGGGCCTGTGATATGGGAGCTCTCCCCAACGTCTATTCAGGCTATCAAACCATACAAGACAAAATGAGCAAGGAAAAATTTGAAAAAGCCTGGGACACTCCGCTTCCTAAACAGACCGGCTTGACCCTGGTGGAGATGATAGATGCCGCTTGTCAGGGTTCACTCAAGGCGATGTACATTATGGGCGAGAATCCAATGGTTTCCGATCCTGATATAAACCATGTGAGAGAGGGTTTGGAGGCATTGGATTTTTTGGTAGTTCAGGAGATCTTCTATTCGGAAACGGCGACGTTTGCTGATGTGGTCCTTCCAGCAGCTTCCTTTGCTGAAAAGGAAGGAACTTTTACCGCTACTGACCGCCGAGTTTTAAGGGTAAGAAAGGCGATTAATCCCCCAGGGGAGAGCCAGCCGGATTGGGTGATCATCAGCCAGATTGCCCAAAAGATGGGGAGTTCAAAATTTGATTATGGTTCACCCCAAGAGGTTATGGAGGAAATTGTTAGGTTAACCCCTATTTATGGTGGAATTTCCTATGATCGATTAGACAAAGGTGAGATCCTTGCCTGGCCTTGTCATAACCAGGACCATCCTGGAACGAAATTCTTACATAAAGGGACCTTCACTCGGGGTAAGGGCCGTTTTACCCCCATTGATTACAAAGATCCGGCTGAATTGCCGGATAAAGAATTTCCATTCATTTTAACTACCGGAAGGGTCATGTTCCAGTACCATACAGGCACTATGACGAGAAAAATCTCTTCTTTAGAGAGAGAGGCTCCTACTGGATTTATAGAGCTTAATCCTCGAGATGCCCAGAGACTAAAATTGGGGCAGGGGGATAAGGTAATGGTGAAATCAAGAAGGGGAGAAATAGTGATAAATGCTTTCATAACCGATAGGATTGCTCCAGGGGTAGTATTCATTCCCTTTCACTTTGCGGAATGTGCTGCAAATCAACTTACAAATAGTCGCTTAGACCCGGAAGCAAAAATACCTGAGTTTAAGGTTTGTGCAGTAGATGTAAGCAAGATAGAGGTAAGATAATGATTGAAGCCATCAGAGAAAATGCCCGCAAATTATTGGATGAAGGTTTTGATGGGGTTGTGGGATTGAGAAGAAAATGGGGGCATATAGGACCCTGTCTCTTTACTCGCCCTGAAGAAATTGGGGATTTAGAATTAGAACCCAGGTATCCTTTAGCCAATCTCATCTGCCAATTGCAAGCAAAGTGGCCGGATAAGAGATGGGTAGCTGTTGTGAGGGGCTGCGATGAACGGGCACTCAAGAAGTTGGAGGAAAGAGGAGTATTTAAAAAGGATAGCCTAAGCTTAATAGAGGTAATATGTAGCCAGGAACAAGCAGAAAAGTGTAATTGTGAGAAGCCTATCTATAATACTACAGAGTGTACGGGGTGCTGGAAGTGTATCGAGAAATGTGAAAAAGATGCCATAGAGAGGATAAATGTATGTCCCATCGTTCTTCCTAGTGAGTATAATTTAGGACTAACCAAAAGGAAGGCAATCTACATACCCTTTGCCCAGGCAGTCCCCCTCAAATATATTCGAGATAGCGAGCACTGTTTGAAGATCAAGGAAAAGCTGGATTGTAAAGGCTGCTTGAATATCTGTGAAGCCAAGGCCGTTTTGAATGAAGATGAACCCAAAGAAGAAACAATAGAGGTAGGTTCCATAATTCTGGCTGGAGGTTCTGAACTCTTCGATGTCAAAATAAAACATGAATTAGGATATACTAGGTTCCCTAACGTGATAAGTAGTTTAGAATTTGAACGAATCCTCTCTGCTTCAGGGCCTTACCAGGGTGAACTACTCAGACCATCTGATAGAACTCATCCTCGAAAGATAGCCTTTATTCAATGTGCTGGCTCCAGAGACATGAGTGGAGGTGGTGGGAATGAATACTGCAGTTCGGTCTGCTGTATGTATTCCATTAAAGAGGCCATCATCGCCAAAGAGCACTATCATGAAGTGGAACCCACCATCTTCTACATGGATATCCGTGCCCATGGAAAGGATTTCGATGCCTATTATGAAAGAGCAAAAAGGGAATATGGTGTTCGATTCATCCACTCCATGGTCTCTCGGATAGCAGAAAGGCCAAAGACAAAGAATTTGATGATTATCTATGTGGATTCCGAATGTCGAATCAAGGAGGAAGAATTTGATCTCGTCGTCCTTTCCGTTGGATTGACCCCATCTAAAGGGGTAAAAGACCTTGCTCAAAGACTGGCGCTAGAGCTCGATACGTACGGATTTTGTAGGACGAAGACCTTCGAACCTACCTCAACATCGAAGCCTGGCATCTACGTGTGTGGTGTGTTTCAGGGACCAAAAGATATTCCGGAAACTGTGACTCAGGCCAGTGGTGCGGTAGCCGATGC
>CAZFJD010000314.1:0-3800 GCA_964518775.1 uncultured Syntrophaceae bacterium | reverse complement strand
CTCTCATACGCCGACCGAAGTGCTTCCATTTCAGGCCGACGGCCGACGAGATCAGTCATCCCCCTGGCCAGACCTACGGCAAACCGGGTCCGCACCTCAGGCAGATCAGAGATCAGTCGATAGAGCTGTTGCGGCTGGGCCTTGCCTTTCAAAGGTATTTCCCCTATTGATTCTTCCTTAAAATACCCTCGGATGATATTGCGTGTTTCCTGGCTCATCCAGACTTCTCCAGGCTTGGCCGCTTGCTCAACACGGGCCGCGAGGTTTGTCGTATCGCCAATCGCTGTATAATCCATCCGCAAATCATCTCCGATGGAGCCTACAACCACCGGGCCAGAGTTGAGCCCAATACGCATCTGAAAATCCAGCCCACGCTCCTTCCTTACTTTTTCGCCATACTCCACCATGGCTTTCTGAATCGATAGGGCAGCATAGCAGGCCCGCTGAGCATGCTCCTCATGAGCAATGGGTGCTCCAAAGAGTGCCATGGCTCCGTCACCCGTAAATTGAGTAATCGTTCCTTCCCATTTATGAATTTCATCCATCAGGATGTGAAAGCATCCATCCACAATCTGGCGCACTTCCTCCGGGTCGAGCTTCTCGGAGATGGAAGTGTAATTGGCCACGTCCGCAAAGAGTACAGTCACCAGCTTCCTCTCTCCTTCAACGGACCTGCGGCTGGTGAGGATCTTGTCAGCCAGAAACTTGGGGGTGTAGGACTTTGGCTCTGAATAGTTAATGGGAGGAGGTTCTTTAGGCTTCTCAAGAGCAGTGCCGCATTCACCACAGAATTTATCTGTTGGAAGGTTTTCAAAATGACAATTGGGGCAGACCAATATGAGTTTTGCACCACATTCCTTACAGAACTTCCTTGTCTCTGGATTTTCAGTCTGGCACTTTGGGCATTTCATTTGCTATTCCCTACAACTAAGGAAACTTCATTACAAAATGCAAGTAAGTTCTTTTTGAATCTTTTCCACCCATCCATCTGCTCCGCATTCTTTAAGAATGTCGATTGCTTTGCTCAGGCTTCCTTTTGCTTTCGGGAGATTACCTTTTCGCTTCAACAATTCAGCGTAAAGGGCATAATCCCTACCCAAATTCCACATCATGCCATTCCCCTTATCAGCCTCGATAGCTTTCTTAATCCAGTTTTCCGCCTCACTTATATGATGATCATCAATATTCAAGACAATTTCACCGATAAATCTTCGAATTTCACCATCATATTGTTTTGCTTTATTCTCAGCCTGATAACGATACAACAGCTCTAAGTCTATACCCTTTTCATTGTTCATCACCCTTGCCCTTGCTAGACCTATTTTATTTAAATTAATCCAAGAGCGAGAAAACCTAGCATTTTCTTTAAGCTGAATTGCTTTGCTATAGTGCTCCTTCGATTTTTGATATTCTCCAACTTCGAAATAGGTTTTAGCCAGACTACCATGTGCTATTACATTCGCGAAGAAAAAATTGATCCTTTCGCTGAAATCGAGACCCTTTAGAAGAAATTTTTCTGCCTGCTGCAAAAGTCCCTTCAATGAACAAGAAATGCCATGGCTGGTATAAGCCATCGCCTTTGAATATGTATCCCCACTTTCTTCGGCTATCCGCAGGGCCTCATCGCTAATCTGGTAGCCTAGATTAACCCTCCCCTGTGGATTAAAAACAAGAACACTTATATTACTTTTCATTACTGATATTCCCCAAAGACTATTTGCAGCCACATTAACTTCAAGCGCTTTTTCGATATAGTATAATGCCTTTTCAAATTCACAATTTAAAGATAGGGCTATTCCCAACCCCCAGTTTGCTAAAACTAAAGAAACTACATCGTTTACTTCCTCCGATATCTTCAAGGCATCTTGTAAATGTTTAAATGCCTGGGTGAAATCCTCTTCAATCATATAATAATAGGTCCCTACTAAGGTGTGTATCTGGGAGAGCCTCCTCTTATAACCGCTCTTTAAAGCTAAATCAATTATCGGGTCAATAGCTTCTTTTGCTCCTACAAAATTACTCATTTGAGAGTTATAAAGGCCAAGAGCCGTTCTTGCATCGATCAGCTTCTTCTTCACATCATCCGTTTGGGGTAATCTTTCAAGTGATTCTATTCTTTTCTTAGCATGACCGATCGCTTCATTTAGCGAAGCTGTCTTTTCAGCCTTCTTGCCAGCGAGCCTCAAATAATCGGCTCCTTTGTCATAGTTCTCAGTCGCAATAAAATGCTCGGCTAGAACCCCATAATACTCATCAATATTATCTTTGCACAATTCCTCAATGGCATTGCCTATCTCTGCATGAAGTTTCTTCTTCCTCTTGGTTAGTATGGAATTATAGACCACCTCTTGGGTCAGTGCATGCTTGAAAATATACGTCGATTGGGGGAGAATACCTCTTTCGTAGATTAGCTCTGCATTCTTTAAAGCAGATAGATGTGACAGTAATTCCAGTTCCGGTATGCCAGTCACCCTCTTTATCAACTCATAGTTAAACTCCCTCTCAATTACAGAACCTGTCTGGAGGACTTCTTTCGTTCTCTCGGGCAGCGTATCAACCCTTGCCATGATGACATCCTGGATCGTAGAGGGAATCATCACGTCCTTGATATCTCTTGCCAAATGGTATCTGTCATCCTCTCTTTCAATGATCTTTAGATCCTTAAGGGACTTTATGAACTCCTCGATAAAAAACGGGACTCCTTCGGTCTTCTCTAAGATCAACTCTTCAAGATTCCTCTCGATGTGCTCTGTGCCCAGAATGTGGGTCACCATCGCGAGGCTCTCCCGGTTGGAAAGTCGGTTTAAGTTAACCTGGCTGTGATAGGACCTTCCACCCCAGGTGTGCACAAACTCAGGCCGGTAAGTAAATATCAAAAAGACCCTCGCCCCTGATATGCTCTCCAACAGATACTTCAAGGACTCCTCGGAGCTTTTATCAATCCAGTGAAGGTCCTCAAAGGCCCCGATCAACGGTCTGATATCCGAACCCCTAAGGAGGATTCGCTTCAATACTTCCATGATCCGATATTTCCTGGTCTCCGTGCTTATAGGGATCTCTTCGATACCGCTCTCTTTGACTGATAGGAGCTCTAACAAGTATGGAAGCGTAGAGCTTTCGTCAACCCCCAATACCTTCAAGCCTTTTACTACCTTCTCCCTGATCTTGAAATCCTCATCCGCCTCCCTGATATCAAAGTTCGACTTCAGGATGTCTATGATCGGATGATAGGCCACACCCTTACTGTAAGAGAGGCACTTACCCTCTAAAAAGGTGACATCTTCGTTGGCCACGGCCTTTCTGAACTCATATAAAAGCCTCGATTTTCCAACCCCGGCCTCGGAAACTATCGAAAAGGCCTGGCCCTTGCCTTCCTTGACTCTCTCAAAACTATCCAGCAAAAGCTCAAGCTCCCGCTCCCTTCCGACAAGAAGAGTAAGACCCCGCTCGGCACTAACATCAAACCTTGTCCTTGTGGTGCTGGGGGCAATCACCCGGTAAACCTTGACCGGTTCTTCCTTACCCCTAACCTGCTTTTCCCCTAATGCCTCAAACCGGAAGAACCCCTCTGTAAGCTTGAAGGTATCTTCGGTCACATAGGTTGTCCCTGGTTCTGCCAGGCTTTCCATCCTGGAAGCCAAGTTCACCGTGTCCCCCACTGCCTTGAACTCCACCCGGAGGTCATTACCCAGGGTACCCACAACAATTGGACCCGTATGTATGCCGATTCGCATCTTAACGGGATGTATTCTGCTTTCGCTCTTGAGCTTATCACTGAACTTACTCATCTCACGGTGGAT
>CAZFJD010000313.1:0-3817 GCA_964518775.1 uncultured Syntrophaceae bacterium | reverse complement strand
CGGGACATGGAAAGTCATCGTCTCCGAGAACTCGAGCAGGGACGTTGAGGTGTGGAGGATCGACAACGCCACCACACAGACCAGAAGGCCGAGACCGATCGCCTCGGGCCGCGAGGGCAAGGTGAGCAGCGGGAGGTCTGCGGGTCTGCCCCAGCGCCAGGCTGCGGCGGCGATCACCGCCACTATGACAATCGACCAGAGCGCTGCCCACGGTCCTCTCAGAAACGGAAGCAGCGCCCACACTCCCAGCCAGAACAGGCAGATACCTACAACGGTACCACTGGTCAGAACGATAAGGAGCGACGACTCACGGGTTCGCAGCCGCACCAACAAAGCGCCGGCCGCGGGGATCACGAGCAAAAAGAGCTGCAACCGAAAAAGCACGAGCAGCATGACTCCGACCGCCACGAGCGATCCGATCCCCAAGTATCTAACGAATCGACCCCAAGAGTTTCGAAACCACCCAAAAGCAGAGATGATCTCTTGTATCCTCTCTTTAAAGTCCGGCATTTTCGATCCAGAAGAGCAAAGCGATCACCCCAAAGTCGACAGGGATGACTATTCCCCAAGGGTTTACCTTCAGAAGTTGGGGCCAGGTCATTTTACCAAAATGGCCTTTGCTGAGAAGCTTCTTATCCAATTTCGAGAAAAACTCTGCAAAAAGCCCAGCACCGATAAGAACTCCCACCATTCCTCCAAAAAGGGCATCAAGAGACCCTTGTCCAGCAGCTCCGGCCAGGGTCCCCGAGCAATAACCCAATAGGCCAAAGCCCACACCGAAGATGAGAAGCTATACAGACCGGACATTCTGGACCATAGCCAGCCATGTTATAACCTGTCATGGCACCGGCCATATTGGAGACATCTTTCAATCCATGCTGTTTGAGGAGGCTTGCCCCGAGGCTTGATCGATGACCGGTGTTGCAAATGACAACGATTGGAATCTTCTGATCCAGTTCCTTGTAACGTGTCCTCAAATCGGGCGCGGGGATATTGATCGTCCCGTCAATATGTCCGGTCATATACTCCCTTTTCGCCCTCACATCGACAAGGGTGACAGCCGGTCCGCCCGTCATCCTTCTTTTCAGATCCTCAGCGGAGAGTCGTGGCAAAAATTATTATATCAACGATCCAAACCTGCTGTAAATATATTTGTGAGTATTGCGATCAATGTCCCTAAGCTTCTAAATAATCGGGAGGTCAGGAGCTGCTTCCGGGAAAAAGCGTGAGGCCAAGGACCACGTGATCAAATCAAAAACAATGAGCCATGAAAAATGGACACGAATCGGTATTCCCATGACGGTCATAATTTTCCATGAGCCTTTAAGTGACCCACCATTCATCTTGCATCCTCCTTATGTCAAGATTTTGTCGCATGATATATTTGACCCCTCCTTCTCCTGATGAGTTTATCCACCTCCACAGCGAGCACCACGGTTAGGGCAACCAATCCGATTTGAACCCACTCTGCCCCTGCTAAAGGTTCGGTTCGGAAGACCCATTGAAGAGCTGGGACGTAAACAACGGCAATCTGAGCGAGAAAAGCTGCCACCATGCTGTAGAAGAGAAATGGGTTACGAGGTGCGAGAACTTCATGATCTTCTGCTGAAGTGGGGTCTGTGTGACAGAAACTTCCCCGACCTCCCGGGGTGCTTCCAATATTCCAAGGCGTGGGTCTATTTTATAGGAGTTACTCTATTGATCAGCTCCTCCCCATTTCACCTTGGCAGAAAGATCGGTGGAGGGGACTGAAGCACCGATTGCAGTGGGAATGCTCTTTGAATCCATCCCCTGGCAAGAGGCCGAACTCTTGTCATGCCTTGTTGCTCTAGTAACAGGGCCGCGCGGGCGCTGTAGGCCTCATTGGGTCAATTGCAGAAAAGGATGATCTCTCGGCCACGGGGTATCCTCTGATGTTGCTTCTCGAGCTCCTCAATAGAGAGGTGGATAGCGCCAGGAATGATATGGGGTTCAACCTCATTTTGGCTATGATCAATTGGCTTTTTTCTTTTTATCCGATGTGGTTTTTGTTTTCTCAAGCCTGATTTTAAGCCAATCCAGCATCTCCTGAATGTTTTTGCTGAGGTTCCAGCGTCCGTTGGCGAAAACTCCGTAATCGGCTCCTGCCATGGCCGAGGCGAAGCGGGTGGAGTTGGCATAGAAAAGCCACTGCTCGACCCATTTTTTCTCAATAGCTTCATTGAGGGGGCTGTCTTTTTGAGCCAGACCTTTAGCCAACCCCTTTTCCCAGGCCGTAAGAAGAATCTTGGTGGCAGTAAGCGTCATCTCGTTAGTGGTCTTGAGGGTGTTTTCGAAGCGAGCAAACTGACCCTTGACCCAGCCTTCACCATGGCAAGTCAGGCAGACTTTCTGCATCTTTTCATTTCTCCTTTTCTGTTCCTTGGCGTCGATGAGATATTGGGATGCGGGTTCTCCGGTCAGCTCCGTTGGTAAGGCAAGGCCAGCCTTGTTCTTAATGATCGACGTGTCCGGTGAACTCGGATGGGCATGGGCGTAGATGAGGCCCATGATCCGCCAGGAGAGACGGTCATTCATCTGGTGAGTCCTTTCCGCAATGACCGTTTTTTCCGGACCGACCAGGAGGCTTACATGGCAGGCGGCGCAGGTCGGAGCCGTGAAATCCTTTCCAAGGGTCCAGGGGACGGCCTTGAAATTCCAATCCTTGCCGAGAGAGGAGTAGATATTCCCATGTTTACTGACCTCATAAACGCCATAAGCGGGGACGTCAGGCCCTTTATGGCACTCGGAGCAGGTATGCGGTTTTCTCGCCATCTCAATGGCGAACTGGTGCCGGGTATGACAGGCGGCGCAAGAACCCTTGCTGCCGTCCGGATTAATCCTCCCAACCCCTTGGTTTGGCCATCCCAAGAGGACTGGAAATTCCATCTCACCCATGGCCGTTTCTTTTGATTTCTTTCCGGTGACTTTTACTTCGGTTCCATGGCAGTAGAAACAGGAGTCGAAATCGGTCTCCGCGTCCGGTGCTTTCAGGATCGTTTTTCGACCATCAAATGATTGCGTGCCGTTCACCGAGTCTGCGAGGAGCTTATAAACCGGATTATTGTTGAGATTGATATGGGCATGGGACATCAGGTTCTTTCCATACTGACTTACCTCGGTGGGATGGCACGTCGCGCAATCTTCCGGGGTCACCACGATATGGACTTTGAATCCATTATGTTCGAAGGCGTCTTTATGCCTTTTAGACCGGAGCGTGTGGCATTCAGCACAGCCCACGGTTTTCTGACCGAGTTCCGAAGGGATCCTTTGGGCGGAGACTTTGAGAGACTTCGGATCTTTCTTGATGGCTTCGGCCGGAGTGGTTTGCGCATGCCAGCTTTTCTGCCAATCCGCAACGATCCCTGGGGAGACCGTTTTGTGGCATTCAAGGCAGGCCTCGGTATCCCCACTGTTGTTGGGCGTGGCCTGGGCAGAAGACAGAAGGACTGACAAAAAGAAAGTCAGGATCATTACCACCATTTGTTCAGGTCGGTTTCTCATACGATCATCCTCCTTAAGGAATGATTACCAAGACTACGAAACAGCTACCATCTTATCGGCCCTCATCCATAATTCGCAAGATATGCGAGGATAGCATGGAGGGTTGCGCTAATGAAGAGGATCATTCGGGTTCTTCGATGAATTCCAAATGGTACTTTAACCCGTCGAAGTCCTGAGCTGAGCTGGAAACAAATCAGGATCATATTGATAAACCCCAGGATTAAAATGATCGAAACCCCACCGATCTTCATAGGAAACCCTCCAATTCTTAGTTATCACTTCACCACGATTTTGT
>CAZFJD010000312.1:0-3822 GCA_964518775.1 uncultured Syntrophaceae bacterium | reverse complement strand
AGCACGAATGTTCAAAATACAAATGACCTAAACCAATCGCAATATTGTAAACTTTGAAATTCGGATTTTGGATTTGTTTCGTATTTTGCTATTCGGATTTCGGACTTTCTATTCAAAAGGAGGAGGTGATCGAAAACGATATGGCGACATCGATGAGACTCATGAGGTTTGGCGGGAAGAAGAGCCCTTATTACCGGATTGTCGTTTCGGATCGTCGTTCGGCCAGAGATGGAAGGTTTATCGATCAGGTGGGAACTTATGATCCAAAGAAAGATCCAGTGGAGATCCGATTCAAAGAAGAGAAGGCGATGGAATGGCTGAGAAAGGGAGCTCAGCCCACACCCACAGTCCGTCAACTTTTGATCCGGTCCGGTATTTCGAAAAAGTTGACGGAGGGTAAAAAAGCCTAGACTGCCTTTTCCCAAACCTTTGCTTTTCGTGGATCTCTGTCAGGACCGTTTCAGGAAGTGGAGGTGGGGTTATGAACACGAAAGAGTTAATCGAGTACATCGCAAAGGCATTGGTCGATCGTCCGGATCAGGTGAAGGTTTCCGAAATCGAGGGAGAGAAGACCTCGGTCATCGAACTCTCGGTAGCTAAGGAAGATTTGGGGAAGGTGATCGGTAAACAGGGCAGGACAGCCAGGGCGATCAGGGTCATCCTGGGGGCTGCTTCTGCAAATTTAGGGAAACATTCTGTTTTAGAAATTATTGAATGATGGTCCATGGAGAAAGATCTTCTGACCATCGGAAGGGTCGTCAAACCCCATGGGGTCAAGGGAAAGATTAAGGTGGAGTATTTTGGAGAGGATCTCCACCGTCTTCCTTCCTTTCGAGAGGTCTTCATTGGGGATAGCATCGGTCGAATGCAAGCCTACAAAGTCATGGAGGCCTCACTCCAACCACGCCGCCTCATCCTCCGGTTGAAAGGCATTGAAAAGATAGAGGAGGCCCAATCCCTTGTGGGCAAAGAGATCCTCATCAAGAAAGCCGCCCTTCCGTGCTTAAAAGAGGGCGAATATTACTGGTTTGAGATTATAGGAATGTGGGTTGAGACCCGGCAAGGCAAAAGGATCGGAAGGGTGAAGGAGATATTTCCTACGGGAGCCAATGATGTCTATGTTGTAGAAGGAAAGAGAAGGGAAATCCTTTTGCCTGCAACGGAGGAGGTGATTCAGGGCATAGACCTTGAGAAAGGGTTGGTCAAGGTCAATCGGATGGAGGGATTGTGGGAGGAAGAGGATGAGATTTGATGTGCTCACACTCTTCCCTGATATGTTTTCGTCTCCTTTTCGGGAGAGCATCATCGGCAAGGCAGTAGAAAAAGGGGTCATCCAAATCCGCACGATCAACATTAGGGATTTCGCCTTGGACAAACATCAAGTAGTGGATGATACTCCCTACGGAGGGGGGCAGGGCATGGTGATGAAAGTGGAACCGATTGCCCGAGCCATTGAGTGGGTGAAGTCCCAAGATCCCTCTGCTTGGACAGTCTATTTGACCCCTCAGGGGAAGCCGCTGAATCAAGAATTGGCCCTTAGGCTTTCATTCCGATCCCATCTGATTCTCCTTTGCGGCCGATACGAAGGCGTGGATGAGAGGACAAGGGAACTCTTTGTGGACGAAGAGATCTCAATTGGGGATTATGTCCTTACCGGAGGGGAATTGGCAGCGATGGTCCTGATCGATGCGATCGCAAGGCTTCTGCCCGGAGTTTTGGGATCGAACCGATCGGCCGAGGACGATTCCTTCTTTAATTCCCTTCTGGAATATCCGCAGTACACGCGGCCTTTCGATTTCAGAGGGAACTTGGTTCCTGAGGTTCTGCTTTCGGGAAATCATTCAGCCATTTCTCTCTGGAGGAGGAAAGAGGCGCTGAGGCGCACGTTGGCCAGGCGGCCGGATCTCTTGGCTAAAGCTAATCTCTCCGATGAGGATAAGAAACTTTTGGAAGAGATTCTCCAGGAGAGAAAGTCTGATAAGAGTGGGGATGGAGTCTAACCTCTATATCGGATTGGTCCATCATCCGGTTTACGACAGGAGAAGAGAGATCGTAGCGACAGCCGTCACCAACTTTGATGTCCACGACATTGCCCGTTGTGCAAGGACATTTGGCTTAGGAGGTTTCTTTGTCATCACTCCTTTGGAGAGTCAAGTTCAGTTGGTGGAGAAGCTGATTCGGCATTGGGTGGAGGGAAGAGGATCGGTTTACAATCCAACGAGAAAGGAATCCCTCTACCTCGTTCGGGTTTCACGGACCATAGACGAGGCGAGTCGAGAGATCTCCGATCTCTGGGGGAATCGAGTGAAGAGGATTGCCACAGGTGCATCCCCTTATCCTAAAAGCATTACTTTTGGAAGCTTTCGGAAATTGCTGGAAGATCGAGGCACACCATTCTTCCTTCTCTTTGGCACAGGATGGGGTCTGGCAGAGGAGGTGAAGGATGGTTGCGACTATGTCCTAGCACCCATTGAAGGGAGGGGCTATAATCACCTTTCAGTTCGCTCAGCAGTAGCCATCATCCTTGATCGATTATTAGGAGATAGAACTGAGTAACTCATTTTGTCTATTTTGTTTATTTAGTTTCTCTCGTTAAATTAAATAAACAAGAGAAACCAGAGAAGCCAAATTAACGGGTAACAAGGAGAAAGCGATGAATCCAGTGGAATTGGTTGAGAGAGAACAGTTAAGGACAGACCTCCAAGATTTTAGGGTGGGAGATACGGTAAAGGTTCATGTGAAGATTGTGGAAGGAGAGAAAGAGAGAATCCAGCCTTTCGAGGGAGTGGTGATCCGCAAGAAGGGAGGTGGAAATCGATCCACCTTCACCGTGAGGAAAATCTCCTATGGGATAGGCGTGGAAAGGATCTTCCCTCTACATTCCCCCAGAATTGATCGGATCGATGTGATCAGCCGAGGTGAGGTGAGGCGTGCCAAGCTCTTCTACCTGAGAAATCTGAAAGGTAAGGCAGCTCGAATTCGAGGCCGGAAAAGACAAGAAGTCTAATCATTAGAATGCAGAAGGCAGAAGGCAGTCGGAAACCCAATTTTTTATGCCTTCTGCCCACTCATTACTGCCTTCTGCTTACTTAATCTCTTATGCTGTTTGATTCCCTTCCAGAACAGCCTAAGGATTTTTTCGAGAGGATGTACTATGGCCAGGGCTACCATAGGATTGCAGGTGTGGATGAAGTGGGAAGGGGGCCTCTGGCCGGGCCAGTCGTTGCAGCTGCGGTTATTCTGCCTATCGATGGGATTGGAGAAGAGCTTTTCGATTCAAAAAAGATCTCAGCCAAGAAGAGGGAGGAGCTTTACGGATCGATCTTTTCAAAAGCGCTGGCTGTCGGCATAGGAGCCATTGGACAGGAAGAGATCGACTCCTTCAATATCTTCGAAGCCACCTTAAAGGCCATGGCATTGGCCGTCGAAAATCTTTCCACCTGTCCGGATTTTCTTCTGATCGATGGCCCTCATGGTCTAAGACTTCCCATCGCCCAGAAACCCATCCGAAAAGGCGACCAGCTGAGCAACTCCATTGCTGCAGCCTCCATCGTGGCCAAAGTGACTCGCGACCGGATGATGGTGGAGTGGCATCAGAAGTACCCCCAATACAACTTTGCCAAGCATAAGGGGTATTCTACGAAAGAACATCGGATGGCGATTAAGAGATTCGGCCTCTGCGAACTTCACCGGAAAACTTTTAGAGGGGTGAAGGAGTTCATAGGTGAAAGTTCAAAGTTAAAATTTTGAGACAGTTATGACGGACGCGGATCACGCCCGCCTGCCGGACGGGCAGGGACACGGACCACGAACAGGGAAGAA
>CAZFJD010000311.1:0-3843 GCA_964518775.1 uncultured Syntrophaceae bacterium | reverse complement strand
ATTTTTGGTCAGACCCATTTCATTAAGACAGTTGAGGATCTTTATGAGATCATCATAGGAGCTGTTCCCAATGCCAAATTTGGAATCGGATTCTGCGAGGCCTCGGGCCACTGCCTCGTCCGCGGAGAGGGGAATGATGAGATATTGAAGGAAGCTGCTGTGAAGAACACCTTGAAGATTGGAGCAGGCCACACCTTCATCATCATCCTCAAGGATGCCTTCCCAATTAACATCCTCAATGCGGTGAAGATGTGTCAGGAGGTTTGTACCATCTTTTGTGCAACAGCCAATCCTGTCGAGGTCATCCTGGCCCAGTCAGAGCAGGGTAGAGGAGTTTTGGGTGTCATCGATGGCTCCTTTCCGAAAGGGATAGAGAAAGAGGATGGCGTGGCCTGGAGAAAGGAACTATTAAGGAAATTCAAATATAAGTTATAAACGGGAATACTTATACCAAGCCGGAAGCCCTATTTAGCTTAATAATAACCAAATCCCAATGACCAAAGTACCAAGAGTATAAAAATAACGAATTTTCAATTCTTTTGTTTGGATATTGGGTGATTGGGATTTATTTGGAATTTGTAAATTGGAATTTATCTAAATTAACCCCCATTTTTCACTAAACACTCTAAGGCGGTGATGTATTCCTCTGTCATGCAGGTCGGAATTTTATGCTTTTTTAGACATTCAAAACATTTGCTGGGTTCATAAAGGGGAGTGCTCACATATTTCTCTCCGCCGTCAGGAAACAGGGTGGCGATCACCCCATGATCCAGCTCCTTGGCCTTCTGTACCGTCCCCCACATCGCTGCCCCGGAACTGATTCCACAGAAGATCCCCTCTCGAATGGTAAGAACCCTGGCCATCTCAAACGCATCCTCATCACTGACATTGATCTTCTCATCCAACTGTTTTGGATCATAGATCTCCGGAACATATTGATGAGAGAGGTTCTTCAAGCCTTGGATCGTTGAATTGGGATACGGTTCTACACCCACAATTTTGATCTCAGGATCATATTCTTTCAGTCTTCTGGACACACCCATCAGAGTCCCAGTTGTCCCCAGACCTCCAACGAACATCCTTATCTTGCCTCTGGTCGCCCTCCATATCTCTTCACCTGTCGTCTCATAATGGGCAAGGACGTTATACTTATTCTTAAATTGATAGGGCATGTAATATTTCGGATCCTGAGCCATCTCCATGGCCAGATCAATGGCCCCATCCATTCCCTTCGAACCCTCGCTCAAAATGATCTTTGCTCCGTAGGCCGTGAGGATCTTTCTTCTTTCAACGCTCATGGTCTCAGGCATCACCAGCTCCAATCGATGGCCTTTCACAGCACAGACCATGGCCAGAGCGATCCCTGTATTCCCACTGGTGGGCTCAATGACGATCTTCTCCTTTGTGAGGAGACCTTCCTTCTCTCCATACTCAATCATATATTTTGCAATCCGGTCCTTGACCGAACCTGCCGGGTTATATCGCTCCAATTTTGCATAGACCTTGATCTTTTTGTTGGGAACGATATGATTGATCTTTACAAGAGGCGTGTACCCTACTAAGTCGATCATATCCTTAGCCACGCGATACATAATTCTCAATTACCTCCTCATCAAAGAATGCTCAGGATCTCAGCCCCTCCATCCGTGATCGCAATCGTATGTTCGAAGTGGGCCGAGCGTTTCCTGTCTGCAGTCACCACGGTCCAACCATCAGAAAGAATCTTGACCTCGTATGTTCCCTCATTCACCATGGGTTCCAAAGCAAAGACCATGCCTCTCTCCAACCTCGGACCCTGATGAGGCGACCCGAAATTTGGGATCTGCGGTTCTTCGTGGAGATCCATTCCGATGCCATGGCCGACAAAATCCCTGACCACAGAAAATCCCTGGGATTCCACCCACGTCTGGATCGCATGAGAGATGTCGAAAAGACGATTTCCTGCTCTCGCTTTCCCAATTCCGATATAGAGGGCTCTCTCCGTCACCTCAAGAAGTCTTTTAGCTTCTGTATCGACTTCACCTACAGGAAGGGTAATCGCTCCATCTCCGAAATAACCGTTCAGCCTTGTCCCTATATCCAAACTCACAATATCCCCTTCGTTCAATCGGCGTTGGCTGGGAATGCCGTGCACGACCTCTTCGTTAATCGATATGCAGAGTGTTGCAGGAAATCCTCGATAACCCTTAAATGCAGGAATAGCTCCCTTTGAACGAATGATCTCCTCAGCGATCCGATCCAACTCCAAGGTAGCGATCCCTGCGGCAACCACCTTCTTGAGCTCCTCAAAGACCTCTGCAACAATGGCATTCGATCTCCTTAGCTGCTCAATCTCTCGGTCGGATTTAATAATGATCACAGAGACTAATATGCATGCGAAGCCAAAAATTGTCAATCCTTCGACATGCTCAGGATAAACCTTTCGACTCCCCGGCCTGGAGGCTTGGGCCTGCCTCGGCCCAAGTTCAGGCCGAGGGCTCAGCCTGCCTGCCCTGTACCATATTAGGTTCAGGGCCTGCCGGTAGGCAGGGGTTGACCCTTCGACTTTGCTCAGGGCAAGCCCTGAGCAGCGCTTCCCTACCCCTCCTTCAACAACAGGCTTCGTACCGCCGAAGGGGTCAATATTGAATAGCCTGTTTTTTATTGACTTTTGGACTGCATAAAGTAAAATAATCTTAAGGAGTTTACAAATGATCCCAAGATATACTCGACCAGAGATGGGAAGGATTTGGACGGACCAGAGAAAGTATGAGACCTGGTTGGAGATCGAACTTTTAGTCTGCGAGGCCCTATCTCAGTTGGGTGAAATTCCAGCAGAGGCACTCAAGGAAATCAAGGAGAAAGCCTCTTTTGATGCCCGACGTGTCGACGAGATCGAGAAAGTGACGAAACATGATGTCCTTGCCTTTCTCACCAATGTGGGCGAATCGATTGGCCCTTTATCGAGATACCTCCATTATGGTCTCACCTCCTCGGATATCCTTGACACCTCCCTTGCTCTGCTTTTAAAAGAGGCTTCAGACCTCATTCTCCAAGACCTCCATCGAGTCCTGAAGGTACTGAAAGAGAAAGCCTTCCAATATAAAGAAACCTCAATGATCGGACGATCCCACGGCGTTCATGCCGAACCCATCACCTTCGGTCTCAAAATGGCCCTCTGGTACGATGAGATGAAGCGAAACCTCTTGCGGATGGAGAGGGCCAAGGAAGCCATAGGCGTAGGCAAGATTTCCGGTGCGGTGGGGACATTCGCCCACATCCCTCCTTTCGTAGAGGAGTTCGTCTGCGAACGATTAGGACTCAAGCCAGCTCCCATCTCGACACAGATTGTTCAGAGAGATCACCATGCCGAGTTCTTCACGACACTGGCCCTGATTGCTACCTCCATTGAAAAATTTTCTGTAGAACTCAGGCACCTGCAGCGAACCGAGGTTCTGGAGGCTGAAGAGTTCTTCTCCAAGGGCCAGAAGGGGTCGTCTGCCATGCCCCACAAAAGAAACCCCATCTCTTCGGAGAACCTCTCAGGCCTGGCACGTCTTTTACGTTCCTACAGCCTCGCTGCCTTGGAAGATGTTCCCCTCTGGCACGAAAGGGACATCAGCCATTCTTCTGTGGAGAGGGTGATTGCTCCGGATGCGACGATCCTGATCGACTATATGCTCAACCGGTTCGCCTCCATCATGGAGAACCTCATCGTCTATCCAGAGAATATGAAGGCCAATTTAGAAAAGATGGGGGGGCTCATCTATTCGGAGGCGGTCCTTCTCCTGCTTTCGAAAAAAGGCCTATCGAGAGAAGAAGCTTATGGTGTGGTGCAAAGGAATGCGATGAGGGTCTGGGAGA
>CAZFJD010000310.1:0-3846 GCA_964518775.1 uncultured Syntrophaceae bacterium | reverse complement strand
ATTTATGCTGGGGATAGTAGAAATAGAAAGCATCCCTGCCTGCCGGCAGGCAGGGAGGGCGGGGTCAAAGCCCTGCCCTTTCTAACGGGGTGTATTCAGCGCACCCGGCCTCTTGAAAGAGAAGCGAAGATGCCAGCCAAACAGAGAACTGCGGAGATCGTAAATGCTGCTTTCATACTTTTTATAAAGGGGGCGTAATGGGAAGGAGTGATTTGGACCCGACCCATGTATAAGGAAAAGAGCAGCATCACCACCCCCATGCTCAGCATCATCCCTGTTGCCCGCATCGTTCCAAGTATTCCTGAAGCAACCCCATAAAACTTCTTTTCGATCGAGCCCATCACCGCATTCGTATTGGGAGAGGAGAAGAGGGCAAACCCAAATCCGATCAGAACGAGGCTAACCACAATGAACGAGAGTGCTGTTTTCTCATCCAAGAAGATAAAGAAGGAAAGCCCCACGGCTGTTAATGCCATTCCGGCTGAGGCCACCATTCTCGGTTCGATTCTGTCTGAGAGCCTGCCGGCGAGGGGTGAAAAAACTGCCTGAACGATCGGCTGGAATACCATAATCATGCCTGCATCCTGGGGGTTGAGGCCCTTGATGAATTGTAGGTAAAGGCTCAAAAGAAAACTGACAGCAAATGTGGCGCTATAATTGATCAATGCGGCCAGGTTGGATAAGCCGAAGACCCTATTCTTTCTGAAGAGATTCATATCGAAAACAGGGCTTTTTGATCTGATCTCCCACTTCACGAACGCCCAAATACCTATGATACCCAGGAGGATAAAGAAGGTTCCCCATATCCCGGGAAGCAAAGAAAAACCATAGATGATCGTCATAAGGGTGAACCCGTAAAGAATCGATCCGGCAAGATCGAATTTCTCTCCCTTTGCCTCAGCCCATTCTCCTCTCAACTTCCAAAATGTAAAAAGGATGATGAGAAGCCCAAAAGGGACATTGACAAGAAAAATCGTCCTCCAGCCGAGATAATGGATCAAAAGTCCTCCCAGGATAGGCCCACAGGAAAGTCCTGAATAGACCGCTGCGACATTTATCCCAAGAACCTTTCCTCTCTCCCCACTTGGAAATACAGACATCAGAATGGCCACCCCGGTGCTGAAGGTCATCGAAGCTCCGATTCCCTGTAGCACTCTAAAAGAAATCAGGAAAAATGCTGAAGTGGAGACCGAACAAAAAAAAGAAAAAAAGGTATAAATGACAAATCCCAATGTAAAGATGGTTTTTCTCCCGTAAATATCGCCTATCCTTCCAGAGGGGACAAGAAAGGTAGCGATCGTCAAAAGATAGGAGGTCGTGACCCAACTTAACAGGATCGCATTCATCCCAAACTCTTTTCCAATGGAGGGGAGTGCGATATTGATGGAAGAACCCATGAAGGGGATCAGGAAAGATCCTAAGGTCGTAATCAGTAAGGCAGGCCTTCTGTTGGCACTGTGATCGGCTTCCATTTTGGATATTATATAACCAATTCGGCTGAAATGCCCCACTTTCTCCCTTCTTTTCTCATTATTTTTTTTCATCGAGGAATTGGAGAAGCTTCCTTAGAAGGTTTTTGGATGAAGATCAGGCGAGTAGATTTTTCGCATATGTTCTGATTTTTGGGTTAAATTTTTGACGTACGTCACTTTCTTTTCTTTCATCTCCAAAGCTTTGGCCACATCAACGATCCCCCACCCTTCTTCCAAAGCCAATAAGATTAAATCCAACTCTTCATAGGGAATTCCGATCGCCTCTTCATCCGTAATCCCCGGAATAATATCCGGTGAGGGAGCCTTGTCTATTATTCTTGAAGGAATATTTAGATATCGGGCAAGATCTCTCACCTGGGTCTTATATAAGCCCAAAAGAGGCATGATATCCACGGCATCGTCGCATCCATGTCTTACAAAGTAACCGATCTGAGATTCGCTCTTATTTGCTGCCCCAACAACCAACCTATTCTCAAGTTCCCCATAAAGATAGAGCAGCAGCATTCTCAGTCTATGTTTTATTCGGTAATAGGCATTGCCTCTTTTAAGAAAAGAAGCATACGGCTTATCCTTCAGACCATTTATGCTCGCCGAAAAAGGGGTTTCCCCTGTCTTTCGCTCATAGAAATTATAGGCCTTTTTAATTATTGTTCCCTTTAATCTACCCAAGAAGGGAACTCTATTCAGGCGCATTATCTTATACACTCCTAACTTTTTCAGGTGGGGTGTGAGGTTAATCAACCTTGTTTCAATGCCAAGTTCCTGAGCAAAGTTGAGGGCATCTTTAATATGCTCTTCTTTAGAGTCCTTCTCCGGCATGATGAGAGCCAAAGTCTTTTCTGCCCCAACCGCCTTCTTACACAAGACCGCCACAACTGCTGAATCAATCCCTCCACTCAGCCCCAAGATCACCCCTTCCCTTTCCAATTTTTCCATGTTTTCTCTGATAAATTTCTCCAAAGATAATGAGACGTTTTCCGCCTCAATCTTCATCTCTGACTTCAGACTTTCGAGACAGCGGCTATGATTCATATTATGAAATTTGGCCTTTTAAATATTTTCTAAAAGATTAATTTTGAATTGATTCAGAGTCAAGAAATTTTTTGGTCACTGGGAGGGGATGAGCATAGATTGAAAAGGGTTGACGGCGCGTTGAAATTCCGATAGAAGTTTAAAACATAAAGACCCTTGAAAAGAAGGTGACGGGTGAAAAAAGTACTCATCGATTGTGATGTGGGGGTGGATGATGCCCTTGCCTTGATCCTTGCTTTCCATTCACCTGAGTTAGAAGTAAAGGCTGTGACAGGAGTTAATGGGAATGTCCCTTTAGAACAGGTTTTTGAAAATATCCAAAAAGTCCTTTCCCTCATTCGACCCAAAAGTAAACCATTTATTGCAAGAGGTGTGAATCAACCACTAAAGGGTAAAACCATTTACGCCCACTCTGTCCACGGGAAAGATGGGTTGGGCGGAGCAAAAATAGAAAGAAGAAAGGGTGAAGAATTCTGGCAGATTTTTGCTGGTCGGGCAGATGACCTGATTACAAATATGGCTCATCAGTATCCCCATGAATTGACTTTGATTGCTACAGGTCCGCTCACCAATCTGGCGTTAGCCCTTCAAAAGGATCCAGAGCGAATGAAGAAAGTGAAAGAAGTATCGATTATGGGAGGGGCGGTTCGAACAAAAGGAAATATCACTCCTCACGCGGAATTCAATATCTTCTCCGACCCTTTGGCCGCCAAAATCGTCTTCGAATCAGGACTACCAATGACCCTTGTCCCTCTCGATGTCACTCATCAGGTATCCCTTACGTCCGCATGGATGGAAGAAAAAGTAAAGCCCCTAAAGAATCCTTTCTCTAAATTCGTTATTGAGGCAACAGGGTACAATTCCGCTGCCCAGAAGTTTCGGAACAAAGAAGTTATCTATCTTCATGACCCTCTGGCTGTGGGCGTGGTGATCGATCCCAATTTAGTGAGAACGGAACGATTATCCCTTGATGTGGAAACTCAGGAATGCGAATATTATGGTCAGATAAAGGAAGTCAAAGAAGGGCCAAAGGTAGAGGTATGTTTAGGGGTGGATACAAAGAGGTTTTTAGAACTCTTCCTATCCAGATTAACGTAACCCATGGCAAAAAAAATATTGGTTCTTGGCAGTTCGAATATTGATCTCATTCTCAGAATTCCTAGGTTCCACCATCCCGGCGAGACCATTAAGGGTGAGAATCTGGTGACCGTCTTTGGTGGAAAAGGAGCCAATCAGGCCATTGCCTCAAAGCGTCTGGCCGGAAACGTAGCCTTGATCACGAAATTGGGGAATGATCACTATGGAAAATCCTATCGTCATT
>CAZFJD010000309.1:0-3864 GCA_964518775.1 uncultured Syntrophaceae bacterium | reverse complement strand
TAGGCGACCTCTCCCCCTGGGGGAGAGTCGAAAAGACCCGACCACGGGGGGAAGGGTGAGGGGTGAGCTGAAGTATTTTTGGTAGATCCTCTCAAGAGCCTCCTTCACATCCTTGCGAAACTTTTCGTACTGGTTCATGAGCTTCTTTGCTTGTGGAGTGACTTGGGAACCTCCTCCGAATTCGCCTCCGACCCTCCGCTCAAGAAGAGGAAAACCAAGTCTTTTTTCCAACGTGTGAATCAGCCGCCAAGCCTTGCTGTAGGCCATGCCCATCTGGCTGGCAGCCTGATGAAGGGAGCTCGTTTTTTCAACCCTTCTCAAAAGCTCATAAGGGCCGTCACCAAAGGCCTTGCCGTTGTCATCGAGCCAGACTTTGTAGGCGATTTTCATTCCTACCACCGTTATTCTCAATTGAGAATAACGACTTTATAGCGGATACTTGTCATTCTGTCAAGATAATTGTTATGAGGCGAGTAATGCGTCACTGAAGCGTGGGAGAAAGTTGGCAATGGGGCAGAAATGTCTCCAAAAATCTTATCAAGCGGACGGTTTGGAATGGGGGCTGGCAAAGGTAACTTCCTCCGTCATCGTACAATCCTTCTAATCTTTAAGGCATTCCCTTAGTCAAGGGACAAGCTGATGTTTCCGCTATAAGATTTTTTCCGACATCCCTGCCCCATTCTGGTCAGTTTCCCAGGAAGAGTGAGGCATTACTGGGGCGATTTGTGTTTAATGCCCTGATTTGTTAAGATGAATATGGTTTTTCACAATGAAAGGGATTCTTGCTTTTATCCTGTTGCTTTTTTGGATCCTCTCACCCATTCAGGGTTTGACGATATCTGAATCGGTCGAGAAGCAGGTGGATCCGAAACTTGAGGAGAAAAAAGTCTTAGATTGGAGGAAAGAACGGGATCAATTTTTTAAGAACCACCAGCGCTCGCCTCTCTCTCCTAAGGAGAAGAAGAGTTTCAAGGGCTTAAGATACTATCCTTTTGATGCAAAGTATGTGTTTTCGGGCCAGATTGAACGCTACATCCTCCATATCAACAACCCGAAATACTATGCGACCTTTCTAACGAACAAAGGGACGAATAAACGTTATATTCGATACGGGAAATTTCACTTCAAATTAGATGAAAGGGAGCTTACCATAGAAATCTACAAATCGATCTTAGGTGACAACCTCTTCATCCCATTTAAAGATAAGACCAACGGAAAAGAGAGTTACGAGGGTGGAAGGTATATCGATGCCGAAATCCTGGAGGGGTACAGAATGATATTAGACTTTAATATGGCCTATCATCCTTCCTGCGCCTATAATGACAATTTCATCTGCGTTCTCCCGCCGAAAGAAAACATCCTCGATATCGAGATCCGAGCCGGCGAAAAAAATCTTAAGTAGGGGCTTAAGGAGCAATGTCAACCCGTAGCGAGTCAGAAGTCAGCAGAGGCCTTGCTCATTCTATGGAGGACGATCAGATTCTCTCAAAACCTCCATGCTATCCCTGTAAGGACCGTCAAATCTGTTTCAGGTTTATTAAGACCGCCTTTGATCCCGAGGTCAATATCCAAATTCTCAGTAATTGAATAGATGAGTCCGCCCAGAATAAAGGCGGGATGTTTATGAGATGACCTGTCAGGGTTTCTCTCCGCCCCGGTATTTGTAACCAGCCTTAGGTCCTTGATAAGTTTTACTTCCGAGGCAATGGAAAAATGCCATATATCTTTTCTCTCATCGAGTTTGTTCTCGTTTCTCATATACCCAAGATTGAGATGAAATACCCACGGTTCAATCTCCTTAGTGGTAATGAAAAATATGCTATAGGTCACTTTCCCTGTACCCAGATCCTTTTCCTCTTTACCGGTTGGAAAGGTGACGCCAGGTTTTATGGCAAAACTACACCCATCCCTATCATAAAATCTCCACTTTAACTCCAGCGAGATATCAGAAAGTCCTTTCTCCCTGGAAATTATTTCCCCATCTTCTCTGACTTTGAACCACTGGTAGGGAATACCAAGCACAATATCGACATTGTCGATCATCCCATAAGATATAATCGTTGCCACTTCGCCTTCTCTCTTTTTCGTGGTCACTTCGGCTAAGGACTCTTTGTCATAATTAACCTCACTGTTAACCTCCAGTTGGAACCTCCCTTTTCCCTGTGTGCCTGTGTCATCGGTGATGAGGGGGTGTGCAGCATGGATAAAGGTTGAGGTCAAGGCTAAGGTTAGGAATGAAGGACAACAAAAGCAAATTAGAATAAGTATCTTTTTCGTTCGAACTTTCCTGATGGATTTACCTATACCCAATGCAATGAGAAAGATGGCCAGTGTGCCGATCAGGCCTGAGACAGCAGTGGATATCTTTTCATTCTTGATCCATGGAATGGCATAGTCGGAAAAAGGTGCGTATTTCCAAAATTTCCAACTTTCTCCTTTGTCTGAAAATCCCTTCTCCTCTGCCACTTTTTCAAGGCCGTCGGGCAGGGGAGAAGCAAAAGGGGAGAGCAAGAGTGCCAGGAGGAGGGATACTCCTAATCCGATCCATACGAAGCCGTCAAACCGTCTCTTCATTAAGGGCTCCTTTCCGCACGCCGTATCCGTGCGGCATGCAGCGTATCAAATCTGGTCTCGTTTTAAGGATAAGTGAGAGAGCTGCTGTGGTAATGATAGCCTCCCCAATGCCAATGATTGCGTGAATCCCTGCCATTGCAGGAAGTGCGATCTTTAATGGCGAGGTACCCGAGATGGCTAATTGAGTGGCTGCGGCAGAAGCTCCCATCACAATGGAGAGCCAAGAGGCGATAGCTGAGGCAATGAGAAATCCTTTCCGAGTTTTTTGAAGAAGAGTAAAAGGCAGATAGAAAACACTATACCCTCCCAGGGCGCCGATGATTCCCATATTGAAGATATTCGACCCAATAGCCGTCAATCCTCCGTCCGCAAATCCCAAACATTGAACCACAAGAACGATCGTCATGATCAGCAGCCCTGCCCAAGGGCCTAACAGAACAGAAGAGAAGACAGCACCCAAAAAATGGCCGCTCGTTCCTCCGGCAATAGGAAAATTGAGCATCTGTGCTGCGAAGACGAAGGCAGCGGTCACGCCCATGAGTGGAACTTCCCTCTCTCCGAAGTTGCGGTTCACCCTTTTTACCCCATAGGCGCAAGCCCCTACGGAAATCACAAAGGTAGCCGCATTGATGCCATGGCTCAAAAATCCATCAGGAATATGCATGAGACCCTCCTTCCCTTATGAGAGAAAAGTCATTAAGGTAAAGGTAACGATGCCAGTTTCGGTAAAAGGTTAGGTTTTTCGTATTTAAAACCTGTTTCTGACAGGTTCAGGAATCTTTTGGACGTAACCCTTTGCCCTTTTACTAAACGGGCTTCCTAACCCTTACCTAAAAACTATTTCAATCGTAAACAAAAAGGCCACGAAAGCTTATTTCCTCTTCTGGGAAATGAAAGACCTTCGTGGCCTCTATTAGAAATAAAATGTCAAATTTCAAAATCCAAATGCCAAATCGATGTCAAATTTCAAAATATAAAACTTTTGACATTTTAGCTTTGGGTTTAATTTGAACTTCGAACTTTGACATTTTCGCATCTTTATCCTTCTTCGAGAAGGATACGGTGGTCAATGAGATTCATCTCTTTAATTCGAGCTTTAATCTTTTTTTGTTCTCCGAAGATATTTTGAAGATAGACTTCGTCCTTCTCCGGACGAAGAATCGAAATATCCTCCAAAAGCAATTCTTCTTTTCCTTCCTTCACTATGTATGCATTGGCTTCACACATGTTTCCTCCCTCCCCCCTTCCTTGCCTCCCCCTCAACGGGGGAGGGTATGGGTGGGGGTTATA
>CAZFJD010000308.1:0-3870 GCA_964518775.1 uncultured Syntrophaceae bacterium | reverse complement strand
CAATGACAACAAAGAATCGCTCAAGTTTGAATCTATAAAATTTCGATAGCTTAGAGTTTGAAGTCGATCGTTGAAATGGAGGTTATTCAAAAACGATGGATGGCAATGAATATGCCGTGAGATTTATTCGAAACTTAAAACTCGAGAAGATCCCTGATCCCGTCATCAGACAAGTGAAGCTTTGTCTATTGGACCTGGTGGGAGCGAGCCTCGCAGGGGCTAAGGTTAAAGGGGCAAAAATTCTTTTGGATTTTTCTTTAGAACAGATGAAGGGTGCAAAAGAAGCCACGGTGATCAGAGCGAATAAGAAAGTATCCTGTGTTGCTGCATCATTAATTAACGGGTTTATTGCCAATGCACTGGACATTGATGATGGATATAGAGAGATTAAAGGACATCCAGGGGCTGCGGTCTTCCCAACGGTCTTGGCTGTCGCTGAAAAAATAGGGGCAACTGGAAAGCAGTTTCTTGAAGCATTGATGATCGGTTATGAGATTGGGATCCGGACTGGTGAAATTTTACATTCCCATTATGATTTTTACCACGGTTCAGGGTCATGGGGCGCCATCGCATCAGCGGCTGCCGCTTCAAAGCTGTTAGGACTTTCCACAACGGAAATCAAAAACGCACTCGGCATTGCGGAGGCGTATGCACCACTCGTTCCGGAGATCCGCGCAGTTGAACATCCTGCGATGGCACCCAAGGATGGTGTCTCTTGGGGGTCGATGGTGGGGACATGCGCAACTTTTTTGGCCCAAAGAGGTTATACCGCAAGCCCCAGCCTTTTAGGCGATAAAAAGAGAAACAAGGATGTCTTTGCTTTGGGAAGGGAATACAAGATCATGAAACTTTACTTTAAAAGATATCCCTGCTGTCGATGGGCCCATCCAGCCATTGATGGAGTATTACAGATTTTGGCGAAGGGAAATTTTAACCATAGAGAGATTTCTCGAATCACTGTCAAGACTATATCCGAGGCGGTGAGTCTTTTTTCTGAGCCACCGACGAGTTTAGAAAATGCCGAATATAACCTTTGCTATCCAGTTGCGGTGGCAGCGATCCACGGGGAATTCACTCCTAAATACTTGCAGGAAAAATATTTCAGGGACAGAGAAATCGTTCATCTGATGAGGAAAATTGCAATCATAAAAGACTCAAGGATCCAAAAGATGTTTCCTGAAAAATGTTTGGCAGAAATTGAAATTTGCATGAGGCAGGGAAGGAGATACCGTTCGGGAATCATCTCTGCCAGAGGGGATTTGGATCATCCTCTGTCGGAGCAAGAATTGGAAAGTAAGTTTAGTCAAATGGTCAAAGAGATATTAAGTACAAAAGGGATCGAATCGTTAATTCGATTGATTAAAAATTTTGAGAACTACTCTGTAAAAGACCTGATCAAATTTTTAAGGTAAAAACCCGTTAGAAAGTCTCCTACTTTCTAACGGGATGATAGGTGGGGACCAAGAAGGGAGGAGGAAGTTCTTGAAAGGATTAGTTGGAGGACAGTTTAAACCCTTAAGTAATGAAAACATTGTCAGAATTCACGGGAGTTCCCTTAGGATTCTCGAAGCAATCGGAGTCAAGGTTCCCTTGCAGGAGGCCGTACAGATATTAGAAAAGCACGGGGCCAAGGTGGATGGGGAGATTGTTCGGATTCCTTTGTCTCTGGTAGAGGAGGCACTTAAGCTCGTTCCGAACCGGTTTCTCATGGCCGGTCGGGAAGAAAAAGATGATCTCCTTATGGAAGATAGGCGAGTTTATCTCGGGACAGGAGGAGCAGCCATCAATGTCCTCGATTTGGAGACGGGAAGAGCCAGGGCAGCAATGCTTCAGGATGTAGCTCAATTGGCAAAGCTTGTTGATGCCCTGGGAAACATCCATTTTTATCTTAGACCTTGTATCCCTCAGGATATTCCTGAAGAAACAGTTGACATCAATCAATTTTATGCCTCTCTCACGAATACGACCAAAAATGTGATGGTTTCAGCTCAATCCGTCGAGGCCGCCCGAGATGTGATTGAGATGGCAAGGATGATTGCTGGAGGGGAAGAGGCTTTGGAAAAGAGACCCATCATTTCCTTTGTGACGAGTTGGATGATTAGCCCCCTCCATTTTTCCACGGAGACGACCCGGATTCTACTGGAGGTCACAAGAAATAAAATCCCTGTTGCTCTTTCATCTGCCCCTATGGCAGGTTCTACTTCTCCTGTGACACTGGCTGGGACACTTGCTCAGGTGCATGCGGAGCAGCTCTCTGGGATTGTGCTCACCCAGCTGGCTCATCCAGGCTCCCCTGTTCTTTATGGGGCTATTCCTTCTATGGCGGACTTCAGATGGATGAACTATATCGGAGGTGGAATTGAATTTGGCTTGATGAATGCAGCCATCTCTCAGATGGCTCAATACATTCGGGTTCCAAACTACAATTCTGCAGGTCTCACCGATTCAAAAATCCCTGACATTCAAGCAGGTTATGAGAAGGCTTTTTCCATCTGCCTCTGCGTCCTGGCAGGGTCAAATTATATTCACCATGCAGCAGGCATGTTGGAATCTATGAGGGCAGTGGCTTATGAACAGTATGTGATTGATGATGAGATCATTGGGATGGCCCTTCGTCTGCTCAGGGGGATTCAGATTGATGAGGAGACCTTGGGATTTGAGGCACTTCGAGAGGTGGGTCCTTCTGGAAACTTTCTCTCCTCCATGCATACGGTCAACTATATGAGGCGGGAGTATTTTTTACCTGCCCTTGGAGATCGTCAGACCAGAGAAGCCTGGGAGCAATCTGGAGCACTGGACGCTCGCGAAAGAGCCCGAAAGAAGGCTAAAGAAATCCTTGAGACTCATCGCGCAAAAGAAATCGACCCAAAAATTGACCAAGAGATTCGAAAAAGATTTAACATTCTTATTTGAAGTGTTTTATCTATAACCGGATTTTTTTGAGCCAGGCGTCTGGATCTTTAAAGAGCCTTACTTTTTTCCCAATCCCCATCTGTTTTGCATTCTGAAAGACACGGTGGGCTTCAGAGAGATCATGAATTGCCAAACCAATGGGATTAAACAATATCCTCTGTTTCTGATCGGTTCTCCCTTTCTTGATCCCTGCAACCACCTCTCCAAGATTTCCAGTAATACGGTCTTCTCGGATGATTCCATCACGGACGGCGCGCCAACTGACATCCACACCATGATGCTTCACCTGGAACCAGTCATCCACGAAGATGAGATCCATGACCCGTAGGGCTTCGGTGTATGTATCCCAGAAGGAACTCTCTGCGTGGAAGACTCCTTCTTTGTACCATTCCGCCTTGACGTAAGGTGTGCTGGCAATCGTAGCTGTACTGATGACATCCGCTTCTCGAAGGGCCACCTCAGCACTTTTGGCTACCTCGATCTTCATCTGGGAGGGGTCGCTCATCTCCTTCGCAAATTTTTGTGCCGTTTTTTTGTTGATGTCATAAACCCTGCAAGTCTCCAAAGAAGGCAGAGCCTTTTTCATTCCCATAAGCTGTGTACGTCCTTGAACGCTGGCACCAACCAGTCCAAAAATTTTCGAATCGCGATTGGCGAGATATTTTGCTGCGACACCTGCTGCTGCACCGGTCCGCATGGCACTGACAATCGCTCCGTCCATGACGCACGAGGGGATGAGGGTTTCCGGATCGACAATGATAATCAGAGCGCTTGCCCTTGGCAGCCCATATCTTTGAGGGTTCCAGGGTCGGGCCGGAATGAATTTGATACCGGCTGTATTCACAGGACCTATCAGATCCCTTTTCTCTAATTCCTCTCTGTATGGCTCGCCCCCTAACCACGAAGGCATGGACATGATACGGCCTGTTGTTTCTTCTGTCTCAGGACCTCCCCAGC
>CAZFJD010000307.1:0-3874 GCA_964518775.1 uncultured Syntrophaceae bacterium | reverse complement strand
CGCCCGTCCTGATGAGGGCCTCTGTTCTCGCCTCTCGGTCTTTTCCAGGACCGATGGCAGCACCCACCCGAAGGCGGCCGAGGTGGTCTTTGCAGGAATTTGGATATTTTCTCATCTTTTCAATGTCTTTGATCGTAATCAGCCCTTTCAGATTGTTATGCTCATCCACAACCAATAATTTCTCGATCCGGTGTTTGTGGAGAATCTCCTTCGCTTCCTCAAGGGTGGTACCGACAGCAACTGTGATGAGATGATCCTTGGTCATCACCGCAGAAATTTTTTCATCCATCCTCTTCTCAAATCTTAAATCCCGATTCGTCAGAATCCCAACCAGCTTCCCATCCTTGGTCACGGGAACCCCTGAAATTCGATACTTCTTCATGATCTCCAGGGCCTCAAAAATCCTTTGATCCGGATGCATGGTGATAGGGTTAATGATCATCCCGCTTTCAGATTTTTTGACTTTGTCAACCTCCAAGGCTTGATCTGAAATGGATAAATTTCGATGAATGATGCCGATCCCGCCCTCTTGAGCCATCGCGATCGCTGTCCTCGACTCGGTGACCGTGTCCATAGCTGCGCTGACCAGAGGAATGTTTAAGCGGATGCTCCTCGTCAGTCGAGTACTGATATCGACATCTTTGGGCAAGACCGAGGAAAACGCAGGGACGAGCGACACGTCATCAAATGTCAGGGACTCCTCAATATGGTTTATTAGGATAGCCATCGTCTTTCCTCACCCTCATTAGAAGATTTTGATTTCATATATCAGACGAACCTTGATTTGTCAACCTGACCTGGCTCATTTTATCTGTGGAAGAACCTTCTTCCCACAGCCTTCTTTCAATGGCGAGGAAAAATCCTCCCAGACTATGGGGTTGCAGGGCACTGATCGAAACCCCGTCATATTTTCGGCGGATGACCTCGACCTCTTTTGGATCCAGTTTGTCCTCCTTGTTAAAAACTCGCAGGACCGGTATGCGATTCAGTCTCAATTCGGAAAGCATCTTCTCAACCGCTTCAATCTGTTCCGGAAAAAAGGGACTGCCGATGTCGATGAGGTGGATCAGCAGATCGGATTCCTGCAGTTCGTCAAAGGTGGGGCGAAACGCGCCGATCAGATCCTCAGGCAGATCTTTAATCAGCCCAACCGTATCCGTCATAACGGACTCGCGCATCTTCCTCCCCACAGGCAGAGAAGCAGGGAATCTTAATCTCCGAGTGGCCGTATCCAACGTCGAAAACAGTCGGTCTTCCACTTGAAATTGACTCTTGGTGAGAAGATTGAAAAGAGTGGTCTTCCCCGCATTGGTATATCCAATAATGGAAATCATTGGGATTCCCGTCTTAGCTCGTCGTGCCCTCCTCTGCCGCCTTCTCTTGCTTAACCTTTCTAATGCCTTTTCTAAGAGATGGATTCGATCCCTCACCCTTCGCCGATCAATCTCCAATTTCGTCTCCCCTGGACCCCTTCCACCAATCCCTCCTGTGAGTCGAGACAGAGCCAGTGTCTTTTTTGCTAAGCGAGGCAGCAGGTATTTGAGCTGCGCTAACTCCACTTGAACCTTGCCATCCGGAGTGTGGGCCCGTTGGGCAAAAATATCCAAGATCAGTTGGGTGCGATCGAGGACCCTCAATTCCGTTCGATCAGAGATGGAGGCCATCTGGCCAGGCGTCAAATTCTGATCAAAAACGATGAGATCCACGCCCAGTTGCATACATTTAACGGACAAGTCCTTCAATTTCCCCTCTCCCATCAGAGTGGCGAGGGAGATGTTCTGAGGCCGTTGAATAATGGTGTCCACAACAAATACGCCACTCGACTCTGCCAACTCCTTCAATTCCTCCATCGATCGTTCGACATTCTCCCGGCTTTCCTTGCTGACACTCAGGAGGATGGCCCTCTCTTGAGGACCTCGGAGTGCAACCGACCTCTGTCCTTTTTGAAACTCGTCTTCAAGGGATTGAATCCATTTCAAGAAATCGGTGTCCAAATATCTCAGCGAAGATGGAGGATCGATCTCCCATGCCTTCTTCTCCGGGTTGTCAGGAAGAAGATGGGCCGAGTAAATGAGACCCGGAATCCCGTCTCCTTCTACTGCGAGGGCAACGATCATATCCAATCTCAAAAGGGCAAGGTCTGTCAAATCCTCTTGTGTCAACGGCTCTCCTTGAAGGTGGGTGTGAATGAGCCGGAGGCCCCTCAAACGGAGCATCCCTGTCCTGTACCGGGAGAGATCGGGAATCGTAATGCCTTTTTGATCTCCAATCATCACGACCTCAACAGATCCTCTGCGGCCCACAAGGATGCCTATTTGACGTCGAATTTCGCTGGAAAGATGGGACAGAAGACGGACAAGCTCGGGAGAGATAATCTTTTGCGGAGGGATTCTCCTTCGATAAATATGTTCGATCCTCTTAATTTGACTCGGCTTTAAGCCGAGGACATTGCCGTAAAGCCTGTTAATTTAACCCTCCTTTTTAAAAATTTTACTATGGTACGTACGTGATGTCAACCCTTCCCGGCTCTCCCCTCTCGCCCCGTCTCAAGATCTTCACACCAAGAAAATGCTGGACGATCCAGAGATTTGTCAGGAGATGATCCGTGATCTCCGTTGTTGTAAAAGAGGAATGACCTTTGGCCAATGACAAAAAAGGGATCAGTTGGTCAGCCAGATAAGGATCGATGCAACCTTCCCTCTCGATATACGTTTTTAAAGAATCCACAGCCTGCCTGGCAACATCTTCTGCCCTCTTCCCCCTCTCTCCTAATGATGAAAATCCTGCAACTGCCCTTTCACATTCGGCCCGCAAAAAGAAGAAAGAACCTGGACCATTTGCAGGAACATCCAAATGAATGTCGATCTCCACATCCACTCTGAATTCCTTTTCAATCCTCTTCCGGGCGTACTCTTTCTGTCTCTCCGCCACGTGGCTGGGCAGGCGAGAGGTGGCGGAAATTCCACGAATCCTCTTCAGTGGACCCCGGTCGATCAGTGTGATCGGTTTCAATTCTGAAGCGGGCTTGATGTCCACATGCGCTATCCCACCTCCCCTCGGGTACCAACCCCACCGCTCAAGTGCGGAGCCAATAGAAATCCCCATAGAGCGGAGGCTTGGCAAAAGGACCTCCTGAAGATAGTGAAAGGGTGGGCTCCAAGGAACATGGGTCCCTCCCACAAGAGTTAATCGGGAACTCTCTGTGGATAAGCAGAGAGGCAGATGCAATGCCTGAAGGAGAAGGGTGACAGAACCTGCGGTACCTACTTCAAATCGATAATTCCCAGGGATGATCTCTTGGGGCATGAAGGTGATTCGTTCCGAACCGATCTTAAGTCCCTCTGCCCGGCCCGCTGTGAGTTGGGCTAATGCCTCCACCCCTTTCAGGTGTTGCGGCTGAAGCCCGGGGTTCTTTCTTCCTGCCCTGATATGATCAACCCGAAGAGGTCTCTTCAAAACCGCAGACAATGCAAGAGCTGTTCTTAAAATCTGTCCCCCGCCCTCGCCATAAGATCCATCAATCGCGACCAGATCTGCATCCTCGGATCCCATCAACTATAAGGTATTCAAAAGGTGGTGTCTTGTCAATGGAACCTCGACATCGCGTCCTGCCCCAGTTTTTGCCCCCCACCTGGGGAAATCCCTTTCCGAGCCTTCATAAGGCCCATGTTTAAAAGGAATGGGACAAAGGCGCATCCAGAGGAGGAACTCCGGCAAGGGTCATCACCCCCCTGCCCAAACCCCAAAAGGTTGGGCCGATGAAGCCTCTCCAAGGGATTCCCCCAGGTGGGGGCTTCGAGAAAAGAGCTCTTCCCTGTCCAGACACAGAGGGGCGGGTTGGAGAAGCTTTAGGGCGGCCACCTTTGAGAGGTAT
>CAZFJD010000306.1:0-3907 GCA_964518775.1 uncultured Syntrophaceae bacterium | reverse complement strand
AACTCGAAATTCGAATGTTCAAAATTTCCCCCTCACCTTCATCCTCTCCCCTCAGGGGAGAGGGCTAAGGTGAGGGGTTCAGGACACTTGAATTTTGAACATTAGAGCTTGTTTCGAAATTCGGATTTCGTGCTTCGGATTTAGATCCTTAGGAGGGGGGAAGTTATTCATGAAATCGATTGACGGTATACGAAAGGAATTGGAAAAGAGAAGAGCAGAAGCCCTCTTGGGAGGAGGTCAAGAGAGAATTGATAAACAACATAAGGATGGAAAACTGACCGCCCGTGAGAGAATCGATCTCCTCCTCGATGAGGGAACGTTCGTTGAACTGGACCGTTTTGTCACCCATCGTTGTACTGATTTTGGAATGGAAAAGAAGAAGTTTTGGGGAGATGGGGTCGTGACGGGCTATGGAAAAATTAATGGCCGTCTGGTCTACGTCTTCTCCCAGGATTTTACCGTATTTGGTGGAGCCTTAGGAATGGGTTTTGCAGAAAAGATCTGTAAGGTCATGGACCTTGCCATAAAGACCGGAGCTCCGTTAATAGGTCTTAACGATTCTGGAGGGGCGAGAATTCAAGAGGGCGTTGAGAGTCTGGCAGGTTATGCCTATATCTTTCTGAGAAATGTCCTCGCTTCCGGTGTCATCCCACAAATCTCTGCTGTCATGGGGCCCTGTGCAGGAGGTGCGGTCTATTCTCCCGCCATGACCGATTTCATCATCATGACCAAGAAAACGAGTTATTTGCATATCACTGGTCCCGATGTGATCAGAGCCGCTCTCAAAAAGACAGAAACAGCAGACGGAAGACCGATCACCTCTGAACTCTTAGGAGGTTCTAAAGTCCATATGGAAAAGAGTGGGGTGTCCCATTTCGCAGGAGAGAACGATGAGGACACCATTCGCATCATCAAAGAGTTGCTCAGTTTCTTTCCTCAGAACAATCGGGAAAAACCACCTGTCATAGCCTGTACGGATAATCCCAATCGCATGGATGAATCCCTAAAGGACGTGGTGCCAGAAGATTCCAAAAAGGCCTACGATATGAAGAAAATAATCTTGGCGTCAATAGATAATGGCTACTTCCTTGAAGTCCAAAAAGATTGGGCCAAGAACATTATCGTTGGCTTTGCCCGGTACAACGGGATGGCCGTAGGGATCGTTGCCAACCAACCCAACTGGTTGGCCGGTTCTCTTGATCCCGATTCTTCCGTCAAAGCGGGGCGTTTTGTTCGATTCTGTGACTGCTTCAATATTCCCATCGTCACTTTCGTCGATGTCCCTGGCTTTCTCCCCGGAATAGATATGGAAGAACGAGGGATAATTCGACATGGGTCCAAACTCCTCTATGCTTTCTGCGAGGCCACCGTCCCAAAAATTACGATCATCACCCGCAAGGGTTATGGAGGAGCTTATGACGTGATGTCGAGTAAACATATTCGAGGAGACATTAATTATTGTTATCCCAACGCCGAAATCGCGGTGATGGGAGCAGATGGTGCGGTCAATATCATCTTTCGGAATGAAATTAAGGAGGCCAATGATCCTGAAGAGACCCGTCATAGGCTTGTCGCTGATTATCAAGAGAAATTTGCGAGTCCTTATAAAGCTGCTGAATTAGGGTATGTCGACGAGATTATTGAGCCTGAAGAGACCCGTCCCAAAATCATTCAAGCCTTGGACATCCTCAAGACCAAGGTTGATACCAATCCCTGGCGAAAGCACGGAAATATACCACTGTAAGCAGAAAGTGGAAGGTCGAAAGTGGTAAGTTGTAAAAAATTAAACCACAATCCACTTTCTACCTTCCGCTCTCGGGAACGGAGTGAATATGTCCAAAAACATTCGTGAAGAATTTGAACGATGGGAAAAAAACACTCTGAATAAAGTGATTTCAAAGGCGCCGGAACGGGAGCCTTTTTTCAAAACCACCTCCCATATCGAGATGAAACGTCTATATACACCTCTGGATGCTTCGGATATCGATTACTGTCATGATATGGGATTTCCTGGAGAGTTTCCATTCACTCGGGGTGTTCAGCCTACCATGTATCGGGGACGTCTCTGGACGATGCGTCAGTATGCAGGGTTCGCAACAGCCGAGGAGACGAACAAGCGTTACAAGTATCTTTTGGCGCAGGGACAGACGGGCTTAAGTGTTGCGTTCGATCTGCCCACACAGATTGGCTACGACTCTGATCACCCCATCTCCGAGGGAGAAGTTGGAAAGGTCGGTGTCGCCATCGATACGCTGAAAGATATGGAGATCCTTTTCGATGGTATTCCCTTAGATAAGGTCTCCACGTCGATGACCATCAACTCCACGGCAGCCATCCTTCTTGCCATGTACATCGCTGTGGGAGAAAAACAGGGTGTAAAATCCGAGGTTCTCCAAGGGACTATACAAAATGATGTCTTGAAAGAGTATGCCGCAAGAGGGACCTATATCTATCCTCCTCTCGAATCGATGCGAATTGTGACAGACCTTTTTGCATTCTGCAAAGATCGTGTCCCTCGATGGAATACCATCAGCATCAGTGGCTATCATATGCGTGAGGCAGGCTGCACCGCTGTCCAGGAGGTGGCCTTCACGCTGGCGGATGGCATTGCGTATGTCGAGGCTGCGATCAAGGCAGGCCTCGATGTTGATTCTTTTGCATCCAGACTCGCCTTCTTCTTCTGTTGCCATAACAATTTTATCGAAGAGGTCGCCAAATTCAGAGCAGCTCGGAGACTGTGGGCAAGAATAATGAAGGAGCGCTTTAAGGCCAAAAGGGATGAATCGTGTATGCTGCGATTTCATACCCAGACCGCCGGGTGCTCACTGACTGCCCAACAGCCCGATAACAATGTCGTGAGAGTTGCTTTCCAGGCCTTAGCCGCTGTATTGGGCGGGACTCAATCGCTTCACACCAATTCTCGAGATGAGGCTTATGCGCTGCCCACGGAAGATTCTGTGAGGATTGCTTTGAGAACCCAGCAGATCATCGCTTACGAGAGCGGAGTCGCGGATATGGTCGATCCTCTTGGGGGTTCCTACGCAGTCGAAACCCTCACGGACGAAATAGAAAAGAAGGCCATGGAATATATCGAAAAGATCGATGCGATGGGCGGAGCCATCAAAGCCATTGAATCGGGTTTCATCCAGGGAGAGATTGCTGAGAGTGCTTATCAATATCAAAAGGAGATCGAAGCGAAGAAACGGATCATCGTAGGGTTAAATCAATTTCAAGTCGAAGAGGAGCCTCTCAAGGATATTCTCCGGATTCGGCCCGAAGTGGAAAAATACCAAAACGAGAAACTCTCAAAGGTCAAAAGAGATAGGGATAATGGCAAAGTAAAACAGAGCTTGGCTGTCTTAAAAAAAGCATCTCAGGGAGCTGATAATGTCGTCCCACCCATTTTAGAGGCAGTGAAAGCCTATGCCACATTGGGTGAAATATCCGATACCTTGAGAGAGGTGTTTGGGGAATACCGAGAACGATAAAATCTAACAAGTTCAAATGTCAAAGTTCAAATCTTCAAATCAATGACAAATGACTAAGTTCAAATTTTACAAATTTGTTTCTATCTAAAATTGGGGTTTGACATCTGAAATTTGAGCTTCCTTTGACATTTGGATTTTGAAATTTTGAATTTTTATTTGGGAGGTGTGTATGGCACGGAAGATTCGAGTCCTCGTTGCAAAGCCAGGATTAGATGGTCATGATAGGGGTGCAAAGGTGATTGCTCGGGCCTTAAGAGATGCTGGGATGGAAGTAATCTATACAGGAATCCGGCAAACGCCTGAACAGATTGCCAATGCTGCCATCCAGGAAGGGGTAGATATTGTGGGTCTCTCGAGTCTCTCTGGTGCCCACATGAGCCTTTTCCCAAAAGTGGTTCAGATTCTCAGAGAGAAAGGCG
>CAZFJD010000305.1:0-3917 GCA_964518775.1 uncultured Syntrophaceae bacterium | reverse complement strand
CCGTCAATGTCTTTGTGGTAAGAAATATCACCAAAGTGCCATTTGGTGTGATTTATAGTGGGGTATATCCCTTTTTGATCGGCATGATCCTTTGCGCAACTTTGTTGTTTTTATTTCCACAAATCATACTTTTCCTTCCAGCTCTATTTGGGGTTTATTGATACGGCAAGTGTCCGTTTACCAAATCTTATAATGAAACATTCAAAATGATGTTTTTTTAAAATTCCTAAAGGCTCACGGGAACGACGGCAATCGTCTTTTCTCCATTGGAACGAAAAAACTCTTGATCAAAAAAAGATAAAGAGAGAAGACAACCATGAAGGCCTCAGACAAGATTCAATACGACCGTTATTTGAAAGGCGAAAAACTTCCCCATTTTAGGACCCTTTCAGGGATTGAAATGAAAGAGTTCTACCAGCGGGAGGATAGATCGCATGACGAACCTCCGCCGGGAGTCTATCCCTTCACCCGTGGGATTTACAAAGACATGTATCGAGTCCGGTTATGGACTCGGAGGCAGCAAAGTGGATTCGGAACCCCTGAAGAGAGTAACCATCGTATTCAGTACCTTTTGAGCAGAGGGATGACAGGACTCAATATCGATTTTGATATCGCTACCAAACTTGGTCTTGACCCTGATCATCCATTGGCCGAAGGGGATGTGGGCTTGCAGGGAACCTCTGTTGCTACATTAGAAGACATGGATGCCCTTTTCCAGGGAATCCCTTTGGACAAAGTGAGTACCACCCTTATTGTTAATCCTCCCTATTCGGCTATCATTATGGCAATGTACCTTCTGGTTGCGAGGAAGCAAGGAGTTGAAGCCTCAAATCTGATCGGAACGATCATGAATTGTGCTATCACTCAATTAGTTGGTCCTACTTTCCAATCCGGAACCCATTTTTTTCCGCTGGACCCAGCAATTAGGATAGCCTGCGATGTGATGGAATATTGTGCAAAAAATATCCCCCGGTGGAACATCATCAATATCAATTCTCGAAACATAAGGGAGACCGGGGTGAGTGCTGTTCAGGAAGTTGCCTTTGTTTTTTCACTTGCCTTAGAATACGTTCGGTCCTTGTTAGAACGGGGAATGGACATTGATCAGTTTGCTCCCCGCTTTGCCTTTTTTACCAGCGTCCATATCGACTTCTTAGAAGAGATTGCAAAACTGAGAGCTATGCGACGGATATGGGCTCGCATAATTAAAGAGAACTTTGGTGCTAAAAACCCAAGGAGTTGTTGGTGCAGGATAGCTCTTCAGACCTCGTCTCTTCCCCTCACTGCCCAGCAGCCATTGAATAATATCGTCCGGGCAGCCATTCAGACCCTCGCTGCAGTCTTGGGAGGGAGTCAGTCTATCCATACCACATCTTATGATGAAGGCTATGCCCTTCCTACTGAGGAGTCCCATGTCTTGGCCATCCGGACTCAACAGATCATAGCCTATGAGACAGGTGTTTGTCGTACTGGGGATCCTCTTGGTGGTTCTTATGCTATTGAAAAGCTTACAGATGAAATTGAGGGTCGTGCCTTGGCCCTCATGGAGGTGATTGAGAAGAAAGGAGGCTTTTTAGAGTGCTTCAAATCTCAATGGATCGAGAATCAGATCAATGAAGCCCGATATGAGTACGCCCGGCAGTTGGAGTCACGAGAATCAATTCAGATTGGTGTTAACATGGAACGGGAGGAGAATGAGGAGATAAAGATCAACATCTTCCGCCAAGAATCCGACATGCAAGAGAGACGGATTCGATATATCAAAGAATACAAACGGTCAAGAAACGGAGGCCAGGTTAAAAAAGCTTTAGAAAATCTTTACCGACAGGTGAAGGAGAATCCCCATGGAAACTTATTACCGACCATCATCGAGGCAGTCGATCAAAAAGCCACCCTCGGGGAGATCAGTGACACTTTACGTCGGGCTTATGATTTTGAGGTCCATTATGTTTAGGGAGGAGGGTTGAAGGAGATGAATGGTGGTGCCTTCTATCATGAGTTCGATACCATTTCTCCCAAGAAACTCCGCGAAATACAGGATGAGCGTCTTCGTGTCTTAGTGGATCGATGTTATCGAGACATCCCTTACTATCGGGATCTTTTCGATAAAAATGGCCTCAAACCAAATCACATCCAGACCACAGATGACCTCGCCTTGGTTCCATTTACAGAGAAAAAAGACCTGAGAGCTTTATATCCCTATGGACTTCTGGGAGTTCCCCTGAATCGGATCTATCGATTTGCTGCCTCTTCGGGGACAACCGGCGTTCCCACGGTGGTGGGTTTCACTCGGAGAGACTGGATGGAGACACTGCGCGAACAGATGGGCCGGATCTTTCATGCCATGGGATTTCGTAAAGGGGACCTCATCTATCAATGTGCTGGTTATGGGCTTTTTATGGGAGGGCCAGGGATGGAGTCAGGAGCCGAGGCGATCGGGGCCATCATTTTCCCCGCAGGTCCTGGCAGGACACTGGCAGGGATACAGTATTTAAAGGATTTGGGCCATCAAGCCATCTGCACGACCCCTTCTTTTATGACATATTTAGTGGATGTAGCTCAAAAAAACGGCTTTACCCCTAAAAAAGATTGGAAACTGCGAACGAGCCATATTGGGGGTGAACCTGCGGCCCCAGCACTAAGGCGCCGGATTGAAGCCATCATGCCGGAGGGTTTCGAATGGCATGAGGGCTACGGAATCACTGAGCTGGGCGGACCTACGGTTGCCCATAGCTGTAGATTTACAAGAGAATCTTGTGAGCTTCATATACTTGCCGACCATTATTTCATTGAAGTGATTGACCCAGCTACAGGAAAGAGGCTTGAACCAGGACAGGAGGGAGAATTAGTATTTACTACCTTAACTCGTGAAGCTACCCCTTTGATACGTTGGCGAACCCGTGACATCTCGGCTCTGTCAGAACATTGTTTTGGATGTCCCTGTGGAAGGATAGCCCATCCCAAGATTCAACGAGTCACAGGCCGAACGGATGATGTATTGAAGGTGAGAAGTACCTTGGTGTTTCCATCTCAGATCGAGGAGATTCTCAATTCAACTCCAGGGATCGGGGATGGCTGGCAGATTGTCATTGACCGCCCAAAGGATAGCTTGGACAAACTTGCTGTCCATGCCGAAGTCCAATCCCATATCTGGCAAGATGTTAGTCAGATGAAGACGATTGAAGAAAGGATTATCCAAGGAGTCTACGGGCGTTTGGGAATGAACATTGAAGTCGTTTTACATAAACCCGGATCATTGCCTCGATATGAGGGAAAGGCAAAGCGAGTTCTTGATCACAGGGAATTCGAGGGTGGCCATTAGATCAAGGAGGCTCTTCATTATGGAGAAAAGGTTTGACAGTATCGGAGGAAACATTCATGAGCTCCTCAGACAAGATTCAATATGATCGTTATTTAAAAGGGGAGAAGCTCCCTCATTTTCGGACGCTATCCGGAATTGACATAAAGGAATTTTATGAACGCCAGGATAGACCCATGGACGAACCTTCGCCCGGGATATTCCCCTTCACACGAGGTATCCACTCTGACATGTACCGATCGCGCTTATGGACGCGGAGGCAGCAAAGCGGATTCGGCACTCCAATGGAGAGCAACCAGCGGATTCACTACCTTCTCAGCAGAGGGATGACGGGTTTGAATATTGATTTCGATGTGGTTGCCAAATTGGGTCTCGATCCTGACCACCCCTTAGCAGAAGGAAATGTGGGATTGGTGGGGACCTCTGTTGCCACTCTGGAAGATATGGAGGTTCTCTTTCAAGGAATCCCTTTGGATAAGGTGAGCACGACTTTGATCGTCAATCCTCCTTATTCGGCAATCATTATGGCCATGTACCTTCTCGTTGCGAAGAAACAAGGAATTGAGGCCTCCAGCCTGATCGGAACGATCATGAACTG
>CAZFJD010000304.1:0-3926 GCA_964518775.1 uncultured Syntrophaceae bacterium | reverse complement strand
CATCAAAGCTTAATCGGTGAGCTATCCATGAGGGATTGATGGCATTCTATCTAAAGGTTCTTGAGATCACCTGCATTCATACCATTTTTGTCCTCGGTGCCTATTTAATGACGGGACTGACTGGTCTCTTCTCTTTGGGCCAGGGAGGATTTGTCTCCATCGGTGCCTATACGGCTGCCATTGCATATCTCCATTTTAACCTTCCTTTTCCTTTGGCCATCCTTCTCGCTGTTCTAATGGGAAGCGTGATCGGCTTCCTGATCGGAATTCCCACACTTCGTCTTCACAGGGATTACTTTCTGCTGGTGACCTTTGGCTTCGGAGAAATGGTTCGCGCGGCTCTCCTTCACCTCGCACAGCTTACGGGTGGAGCACTCGGTATTGCTGGAATACCCCAACTTGTTGGCCTTCCCATGATTCTCGTTTCCATCCTTATCATTAGCTTCTTCATCTCCAATTTAAAGCGCTCCCGTTTCGGAAGGAACTGCATCGCTATCCGTGACGACGAGCTAGCTGCCTCTTTGATGGGGATTAATATCTACGCCCATAAGATGAAAGTGTTCATCCTGAGCTCAGCCATTACCTCGTATGGAGGGGCTCTTTATGCCTTCTTGATCATGTTCATCGAACCGAATCTCTTCCACTGGCTGGAATCTGCAAAACTAATCATTATCACCTTTGTCGGCGGCGTGAACAGCATTACCGGAGCAATCGTCACGTCTGTGATTTATTACTCTTTTGGTGAATTTTTCCGTTTTGTCGATGTCTGGCGGGATGTCTTGTTAGCCCTTGCTGTGTTATTCGTCACCATTTTCAGGTCGGGAGGCATTTTCGGAAGCTGGGAATTCTCTCTGCCAAAGATCTTCCGTGGGAGGACAAAAGGACTGTGACCATGGCAGCATTGAAAATTGCAGACCTGTGCAAGAACTTCGGAGGAGTTTCCGCGGTGGCTGACTTTGCCATGGTACAAAATGAAAACGAGATAACGGGAATTATCGGACCGAACGGCGCCGGAAAGACCACTGTATTTAACCTTATTACAGGCGTTTACCCAGTGGAATCTGGAAAGATCTGGTTTTATGGAACAGAAATCACTGGATTGCCTTCCCACAAAATCACAGCCATAGGAATCACCCGGACCTTCCAAAACATTAGGCTCTTCAGAAACCTTACCGTCCTGGATAACCTCAAAACGGCCTACGGAGTGAAAACCCATTACTCCATCTGGGAGGAAATGGTCAGATTTGGTACAGTAAAGAAGGAGGAAAAGCGAGTTGAAGAGATTGCAAAAGGCTACCTCTCCTATTTCGGTCTCGAGAAATATTCTGAATTCTTTCCTTACAACCTTCCTTATGGACTCCAGAGGAGGCTCGAACTCGCAAGGGCCCTGATGGCGGATCCAAAACTCCTCCTTCTCGATGAGCCCGGGGCAGGGCTAAATCCCAGGGAGATACATCAACTGATCGATGTGCTCTTGAGAATCCAGAAGGAGAAAAACCTTTCGATCATCATTGTCGAGCATCATATGGAATTGGTGATGAACATATGCAGAACGATCCATGTCCTCAACTTTGGGAAAAAGATCGCCGAAGGCAGACCTGACGAAATCCAGCAGAACGAAGCGGTGCTTCAGGCTTACCTTGGGGACCAGGTATAAGCAATTGTAGATTGCAGATTGAAAATTCCGAAACCTACAATCTGAAATCCGAAATTGAGATAAACTACCGTGATTGAGGTAAATAATCTGGCGGTGCGATATGGAGGGGTAACGGCCCTAGACGATGTCTCCCTGATCATCCCGGATGGAAAGATCGTAAGCATTGTTGGGGCCAATGGAGCAGGAAAGTCCACCACGATCAATGCGATCAGCGGGATGGTAAGGACTGTGGCTGGGGGAGTCTTTCTTGATGGTGTGAGTCTCAACATCCCTCCCCATGAGATTGTGAAGAGAGGGATCGTCCAGGTTCCAGAGGGAAGAAAGATCTTCTCTTCCATCACCGTTAAAGAGAACCTCATCCTCGGAGCCTACATGATAAAGGATAAAAAACGGGTCGAGCAAAATATGAAAAAGGTCTTCCGCCAGTTCTCCGTCCTTGAAGAGCGCCAGGATCAACCTGGAGGAACGCTGTCGGGTGGAGAACAGCAGATGCTTGCCATTGCAAGAGCCTTGATGTCCGAACCGAAGACCCTGCTCCTGGATGAGCCCTCTCTGGGGCTCGCCCCGATGTTGGTCCTTGGGATCTTTAAAATGATTGAAAATCTTAACCGTCAGGGCCTGACGATCCTGCTCGTAGAGCAAAACGCCCAGAAGGCCCTTTCCATCGCAGACTATGCCTACGTTCTTGAAACGGGCAGGAAGGTTGCAGAGGGTGAGGGGAAAAAGATTGGGGAGGACCCCATCGTCAAGAAGGCCTATCTTGGAATAGAGGAGTGATTATGCTGAGCCATCCCGATGTCGAAAAGATTGACAGAGCAGCAAGGGATCTCCTTGAGAACCCGGGGATCAAGGTTGACGATGAAGAAATCGTCAACAGGCTTCTCAAGGGTGGAGCCAGACCGGGCTCTGGGAGTAATGTGGTCAGGTTTCCCGCAGAGATGGTAAAGGATTACCTCTCCCTGGTTCCGGAAAAGTTCTTTTTGGCCAATCGAGCTGGAAAGAAATGGCAAGTCTCTTCAGAGACAGCCTCTTCCTTCTGGACGGGAGCTGCCCTTTTCTATCTTGACTGTGATGGAGTTCGACTAATCTACCAGAAAGATCTGGCAAACTTCGCACGTGTCATAGAGGCCCTTCCACATATCGATGCGATCGTTGGCACCAGCACGGAGGACACGCCTCCTGTGCATCGGGACTTTGTCGGTTTTCGAATCATGGCTCAAAATACCCGGAAACATCTGAGACCCCTCTCTTTCACTCCAAAAGGAGGGGAGGCCATGGTCGAGATGGCCAGGGTCCTTTCGGGAGGAAAGAGCCTCAGAGAGAATCCCATCTTCAGTGTGGGCTTCACCGCCCACGGGCCTTTGCGCTGGACCTCCCTTGCCCTGGGGGTCTTCAAGGCCACTTCAGGTTATGGAATCCCGTGCACGGTGAATGGCGAACCCATGGCAGGTGCCACGGCTCCGGTGACGCTGGCAGGAACAGCTGCCGTCGGAACGGCAGAAATATTGAGTGGCATCGTCATTAACCAGGCTCTCGAACCTGGAAGACCCTGCTTCTTCAATCTTGGCTTCGCCCATGTGATGGATATGAGATCAGCGTTTGCGGTGACGGGCGGTCCTGAAAATGCCCTCCTCGCCGTGGCAGGTGCGGACCTGGCAAGGTATTACCGGATCCCCTCTGTCTCATGGATGTGTAGCGATTCCCTTCTCTACGACGGTCAGAACTGCCTTGAAAAGATGCTTGCCGCCTTCACCCATGCCCAGGCCCGGGTCAGTGTCGTGTGGGGAGTGGGTTCGACGGAGTCGGAGAAGACCATCTCACCCGTCCAGGCAGTGATCGACAATGAGATCATCGGGATGGTAAAAAGGTATATTGCCGGTTTCTCCATCGATGAGGAGTCCTTGGCTCTTGATGTGATCAGGAAGGTAGGTATCACCGGCGAATTCTTGAGTTCCGAACATACCCTTGCCCATTTCCGTGGTGCCATCTTTGAGCCCAAACTTCTCGTTCGTACCCAGAGGTCATGGGTTGGGGAAGAGGATCATATGGTCCGGCGGGCCGAGAAGATGGTGGAGAAGATCCTCTCCTCGGATAAGGAGCCTGTCCTCGAAGAGAAGGTCGAAAGGGAACTTCTGGGGATCGAGAAGAAATATTCATCAGAATTGGCTTAAGAATGCTCATTGCGGTTTCGTCACCCACGGAAAATGAAATCCCTTGGATCCCCCTTTTTCAAAGGGGGAGAAATCCCTCCTCCCTTTTGTAAAGGGAG
>CAZFJD010000303.1:0-3928 GCA_964518775.1 uncultured Syntrophaceae bacterium | reverse complement strand
CGAAGGCTGCAGTGGATCTCATCCGGAAATACAAACCTGAGATCGTTCTCTTCGGGGCCACCACCCAGGGTCGAGATTTTGCAGGAACCGTTGCGACCACCTTAGAAGCGGGGTTGACGGCAGACTGTACAGGTCTGGACATCGATCCTGAAACGAAATATCTCAAACAGACCCGACCTGCTTTTGGTGGGAATATCATGGCGACGATTCTGGACTACCCGAACTACCGACCTCAAATGTCTACCGTACGGCCCAAAGTTTTTCCCATGCCACCAAGGGATGAGTCAAGAAAAGGAGAGATCATTCGGGAGACCCTCCGGATGACCGAAGATCAGATCAGGACAAAGATTTTGGAATTCATCAAAGGGGCAGAGGCTGTCAACCTGGTGGACGCAGAGATCATCGTCTCGGGAGGAAGAGGCGTTGGAGGTCCGGATGGCTTTAAGCCGATCCGGGAACTCGCGGGAGTCTTGAATGCAGCAGTTGGTTCCTCTCGTGCAGCAGTCGACTCTGGCTGGATTCCGTATGAACATCAGGTTGGGCAGACGGGCCGTACCGTCCGACCCAAGATCTACATTGCCTGCGGGATCTCGGGCTCCATCCAGCATCAGGCTGGGATGAAGACGTCTGATATCATCGTGGCCATCAATAAGGATCCTGAGGCGCCCATCTTCAAAATTGCTACCTTCGGGGTTGTGGGCGATCTTTTTACTGTAGTCCCCATGCTGAAGGAAGAGTTTAAGAAAAGGCTGGGACGTTAAGCCCTTCGGCGAGAAGAGGGCGTCTCATTGCCATCCTTCGACAGGCTCAGGATGAAATCATGGTGAGCTTGTCGAACCATGACGTTTGGCATTTCATTAATTCCTCTCATTTTCTTCTTGATTTTTCTTATCTCTTTTTCCATAATGTCAAAAGATCGTTATGAAGGGGTCTTTCATGATCATCACGTGTGCCTCCTGCCTGACCAAGTTCCGCTTGGATGAATCCAGAATCCCGGCCAAGGGAGCAAAGGTTCGTTGCTCCAGGTGTCGGCATGTCTTCTACGTTGCTCCACCACCAGAGACAAAAGAAGAGATCATCGAGGATTTCGAATCGTTTGCTAAGTACCACGAAGAATTGATGGAACCTGGTAAGGCCGAGGCAGAAGTTCCCTCTCCATTGAAAGTCGGAAAAAGAGAGAAGCCTCCAGAGAAGGAAGAGGCGGTCCTCTTTGCGGAGAAGGCTCCACCTGAAGAAAGGGAAGAGGAGACCCGTGCAGAATTATCGAGGGAAGAGAGGGCTGAGATTGAGATCTCCAAACCGAGGAGGATGGCTCGAGGAGAGAGGAGAGGTCCCTCACTTTTCTTTGGGATCCTTGTCGTTCTTATCCTCTTGGTTTTTGGTGGTTTTTACCTTTGGACCGAGTCAGGAACCAGCGGGAAAGTGTATTCCGTTGTGGAATATCCAATCCAAAGGATCACCGAACTCTGGGGTCAAATTTGGGGGACCGAGAAAGAAGGCCTCATCGTGAGAGACCTGAATGGATATGAAGAGAAGGTAGGGGAAATCCCCTTATATGTCATTGAGGGAAAGGTGAGCAATCAGTCTCGGGTCACAAAAAGGCATATCAGGATTAAGGTAGCGATTTTTGATCAGAACCGGGCCAAGTTGGCTGAGAAAGAGACGCTTTGTGGCCGGATCATTGGTCGGGAAGAGTTGAAGAACTTACCAGAGGCCTTTTTTAAAGGAGCGATGGTGATCCGACCAAAGCAAGAGAAGGATATGATCACACCTCCTGGAAAAGCAGTTCCGTTCATAGTCGTCTTCAAGAATTTACCCGCCCAGGCAAAAGAGTTTCAGGTCGAGATCATCGAAGCCCCCAAGCTCTAAATTGCGGAGTGTAGATTGCGGAGTGTGGAATCAAATTCTGAAATCCGCAATCCGCAATCCGAAATCAACTGATCCCTCGGATATAAATTTCGATAAGACTGAGAAAGAGGGTCACGATCAAGGGACCGGCCACCAGTCCAATCAGTCCGAAGACCTGAATGCCTCCTAAGACAGCAAAGAAGAGGAGAAGGGGATGGATTTTTGTCCTTGTGCTGATCAGGAGGGGCCTGAGCAGATTGTCCACCATGCTGATTCCAAAGATCCCGATGACCAGGAGGATGATCCCTTTTAAATACGCCTCCTGAATGAAGAGGAGGACTGATGCTGGAGCCCAGACGAGTGCTGTTCCACCGACTGGGATAAACGAGAGAAAAGCCATCGCTGTTCCCCAAAAGACAGGAGAGGAGAGTCCAAGGATCCAAAAGGATAACCCACCCAAGAGACCTTGAACGACTGCAATCAGGATCCCACCGTAAATCGTTGCATAAACCATCTCCTCGAACCGACGGATGAGAAGGTCTCTCTCCTTTGATGGGAGGGGAATCACCTGTTTCATTTTTTCGAACAGACGACCCCCGTCTTTAAAGAGGTAATAAAGGGAGAGAAGTGTGAAGAAGAATCCAATGACAAAAGTGGAGAGGCCCTTGATGATCATTGTGGTGTGGTTGAACAGGAAGGTGCTGATCTGCTGAAGATTTCTTAAGAGAAAGTCGAGAGGTTCCTTCTGGGAGAGATCGAGGGATTGAGTTAATCTCATCAAGATCCATTTAAAGATGGGTATCTCTCTCACCCTTTCCATGTGGGCCTGAAGTTGACCTGTCTTGATCATCTCTTCCACTTGATGGTAGACCTCCACCACCTCAACGGCCAAGGAGGCCATCAGAAGACTGAAGGGCAACACAATGAGGGTGAGCACAACCAAGGTCATGATCCCTGCGGAGAGCGCACCCCTTTTCTTCAAAAGGTGTTGCAGTCTTTTAGAGATGGGATAGAAGGCGATGGCCAAGAAGATGGCCCAAAGAATAGAGGTCAGAAATGGAGATAGGATTTGATAAAGGAGATAGATGGAGAGGAACGTGAGAAAGAGAGCGAAGACGATAAAAATATGTTCTTTTTTCATCGCGTCTAATCCCTGCCTGCCGCAGGCAGGTGTGATCTGCCATCTGCCATCTGCAATTTTCCCTGGCCTTTCACCAGATAGATTAAGGGAAGGCTTCCTGCAGTAATGGCCATCTTGACGACATATTGGCCCTTGATCAAGATCCAGACGGGCATGACCCCATAGAATGCGAGAGTAATGAAGACCACACTGTCTACCCATGTGGAAATGGCGTTACTTACTAACACCCTGGCCCACTTCGGTCCCCGAACATGAACTCTCCAGTATGCAAAAATCTCTGCATCGATGAATGCGCTGACGAGATAGGCGGTCAGGCTCGCGATCACAATCCTCGGGGTGCTTCCCAAAACCCCTGCAAAGGCTTCTTGGCCTGCATAGAAAGACGGGTAAGGAAGAATCACGGCCAGATAAGAATAGGCAGCAAGGAGGAGGTTGGCAATGAAAGCGGCCCAGATGACCTTTCGAGCTCCCTGTTTACCAAAGGATTCATTGATCAGATCGATCAGAGTGAAGGTGAGGGTATAGATAAAGATGGCTGCCGGAACAACAATCCCGGCCAATTGGACCGGCTTGGACGCAGTCACATTAGCGATTAGTTCACAGGCGATGTAGAGTCCGATGAGGATCGTCCGCATGCGGAAGCGGTTACTCCTTGGAGCGGAGGAGAAGGATGGGCGTTTCGGCACGGGTCAAGACTTTGAGCGCAACGCTTCCCAGGACCCATCGGGTAATTCCGGAACGACCATGGGTGCACATGACGACGAGATCCACCCCGCTCCCTTTTGCGAAATCGATGATCTCCACGGCCACCTGTTGACCTATCCTCACCACGGTCGTTACCTTATAGCCTTCTTTTTTCATCTCGTCGGCGAGGTTGGCGAGATACCTTTCGGCAGCTTCCTTCTGCTTCTCATCGATGATGAGGGGTGTGACCAACTC
>CAZFJD010000302.1:1024-3969 GCA_964518775.1 uncultured Syntrophaceae bacterium | reverse complement strand
GTTTCAAGTGCCCCTTTGGGTTGTTCTTGTTTGCGGGCTCGTAATGGGGATAGGTACCTTGTTGGGTGGGTGGCGCATTATCAAGACCATGGGCTTCGGGGTGACCCGCCTTGAGCCGGTAAATGGCTTCGCCGCGGAAAGCTCCGCCAGTCTATCAATTCTTTGGGCTTCTTTTCTGGGCATACCCTTAAGCACAACTCACACTATTAACACAGCAATTATGGGTGTTGGGGCTACCCGTCGGCTTTCCGCGGTGAGGTGGGGAGTTACCATAGAGATCGTCTTAACCTGGCTCCTCACCTTCCCCGTCTGCGGTGTGCTCGGTTTTTTGTTGACCTGGGTGCTCCAACCGATACTCGGTTAAGACGTCCTGCCCTTTTTATTGCATATTTTAACCAGTAATCCTCAGCTCGAGATGTCATCGTTCAGCAACGACTTGTAGGTGAAAGCCTCAAACTTACAGAGGCCAATTATTCTGTCATCTTCTATGTAAAAAGGCGACATTTTGATACATTTGACGGCGCCAAACCCTGATTTTAAATCGAGGTAAAAAGCACCGCTTCCTTCGGCAAGCCATTCGACAAGCTCAAGGCCGTGAGTGTATCGAACGGCTCAGGACACTGAGTCTATCGAAGTGCAGTATCAACCCCTGCCTACCGGCAGGCAGGCTGAGCCCCTCGGCCTGAGCTCAGGTCTAAGGCATATCCCGGGCTTCAGACCGGGGAGTCGAATGGGTTGATTTTCTCCTCATTAGCCAGTCCTTTAATTTCGATACTTGTGGGTAATTATAGTGACACCATAAATAAGTTGACATCGCGCGTTGTCATTGCGAACGAAGTGAAGCAATCTCATGGGATTGCTTCGTCACTGCGTTCCTCGCAATGACAATTTTCTTCGGTCGTTCACTATAAATTGCGTCATCTTGTCGCTTTTTTGTATAATATTACGCAGTGGGTTAGGGTTAGGAAGCCCGTTTCGTTTAGAGTCAATAGTTTATGGTTGAAGGTTTGAATACCAACGACATAGCCCTTCCCCAGTATTTGGGTTACGGTTATGAAGCCCGTATCGTTTAGGGTTAGAGGGTTAAGTCAAGTTCTTAAGACCAACAACTTTACCAAATGACCAAACGGGCCTCGTTACACTTACCGTTAGACTTTTATTTTCTAGGCAATTTACATCTATGCCCTACCAATACAAACGCAAACCATTAAGCGACAAGGAGACTTGCCACCTCACGAGGAGCCCAATAAAAAAGATTTTCCTCATCACAGGACTTCCAGGCGTAGGCAAGACCACGTTGGTCAAAAAACTTTCTGATAAGTTAAAGCATTTTCATCCTGCTGGATTTTACACCGAAGAGATAAGAGAGGAAGGTCAGAGAAAGGGGTTCGAACTGATCAGCCTTGATGGAAAGAGAGGACTTCTTTCCCATAAAGATATTAAAAGCCCGCACAGAGTCGGTAAGTATAAAGTTGATATCAAGGGCTTTGAAGATTTTCTAGACGGGATCCCCTTTCTTAGTCCTTCGATCCACCTGATCGTCATTGATGAGATCGGAAAGATGGAGTGTTTATCTGATCAGTTCAAAAACCTCTTGAAAAAAATCTTCGATTCTGAAAAATTGGTCATTGCAACTATCGCCTTGAAAGGGAGCGGTCTGATTGCAGAGATAAAAGAAAGGCCTGATATCGAGCTCTTTGAAATGACAAAACATAATAGGGATTCTTTATTCTTAGAAATTTTAAAGGGGACGGATATATCCTCTTAAATAATGAAGTTAGAGGAATCATGAGATGGATATTCTTCTGATAGCCGTTGGTGAGGTCGAGAAAAAAGTCATCGAAATGCTGAAGTACGATTTAAAAAAAGTATTTAAAAGACAGGTGTGGATAGGGAAAGGAATACCTCGTCCGGACTATTCCTTTAACAAAAAAAGAGACCAGTATCTATCCACAGCAATATTGAAGGCGATGACCGAGAAAAAGGAGTATGCAATTTATGAAAAAATTTTGGGGATTATTGACCACGACTTATACGTTCCCAAGTTAAATTTTGTCTTCGGCGAAGCAAGTCAAAGGGTGGCCATCATTTCCCTCACTCGCCTCCGGTATGCGTTTTATAGCCTCCCTGAGGACAAGGTCCTCTTTCGCAGGAGGGTCCTTACCGAAGCGGTTCATGAATTAGGCCATACCTATGGATTGGGACATTGTCGAAATCCCCATTGTGTGATGTTCTTCTCCAATAGTTTAATCGATACAGACATGAAAGGGCCAGATTTCTGTCAAATGTGCAAAATCAAGCTTCCTGATGAATAGGAAAAATTAACCCTTTCACTTCTTTCTATGGTCTTTATCAAGGATCTGGTAGAGGTTTCAGAAAAGGTTAGTGCAACATCCAGAAAGAAGGAGAAGATCTCCCTCCTTGCCCATTTCTTCCAGCAGGCAAAGGGAAGAGAGATAGCCTTAGCTGCCTCCTACCTTTCTGGTCAACTCCCTCAAGACCGCCTCGGGATCGGATGGGCGACATTACAGGAAGCCCTAAAAGACTTAATAGAAAAACTCCAACCTCTCAATCTGATCGAATTAGACCGCCTCTTCGAAGATATCTCAAGAGAGAAAGGAGCTGGATCTTTAGAGAAGAAGGTGAAAATCCTTCGAGACATCTTCTCATCCATCCAAAAGAATGAAAGGGATTTTTTAACGAGATTGATCATGGGTGAGATACGTCAAGGGGCATTAGAGGGCTTGGTACTTGAAGCCCTTGCCCAAGCCTCCTCTCTTTACATAGATAACCTCCGTCAGAGCCTGATGTTTTCAGGCGATATTGGTGAAGTCGCAAAGGTCACTCTTGAGGAAGGAATAACCGGCCTTTCTCGTTTTCAACCGAAGCTCTTTCATCCCATCTCACCCATGCTGGCCAGTCCTGTGGAAGGAGAGGATGAGGCT
>CAZFJD010000302.1:0-1014 GCA_964518775.1 uncultured Syntrophaceae bacterium | reverse complement strand
GTCACAGAGAGTGTCCCAGAATTGATTGAATTAGCCAGGAAATTCCAATTTGAGAAGGCAATCTTTGAAGGAGAGGCCATCGTCTTGCGGAAGGATGGTCGACCCCTTCCCTTTCAGATCACCATGCGCCGATTTGGCAGAACCCAAAATGTAAAAAGGATGCAAAAAGAGATTCCCCTCTTCCCATACTTCTTCGATCTTCTCTATCTCGATGGGGATCCTCTCTTTAACAGACCTTATCGAGAGCGGTTCAATCTTTTGGCTAAGAGGATTCCGTCTGAATATATCATTCCCCAAATCGTCGCTGCGAATGAAAAGGAGGCACGGAATTTTCTTCAAAGAAGTCTTGAGGCAGGCCATGAAGGATTGATGGCCAAAGGGTTTGATTCTCCCTATATTTCAGGCCATCGAGGCTTCTACTGGTTGAAGATAAAACCAGCCCAGTCCCTCGACCTTGTGATCCTGGCAGCTGAATGGGGACATGGAAGAAGGAAGGGATGGCTGAGCAATCTCCATTTGGGTGCGAGAGATTCAGAAAGTTACAATTTCATCATGTTGGGTAAGACATTTAAAGGCCTGACAGATGAGATGCTTCGCTGGCAGACGGAGAGACTTCTAAAACTAGAGATTGGCCGTGATGAGTGGACCATCTATGTAAAGCCAGAATTAGTGGTGGAGGTGGCCTTCAATGACCTTCAGGAAAGCCCGCATTATCCGGGTGGATTGGCCTTGAGATTTGCAAGGGTGAAACGTTACCGAGAGGATAAATCTCCTCTTGAGGCAGATACGATCCAGAAGATCCGGGCAATCCATGAGTCAAGGTGGAAATAATCAAACTTGAATTCCTCCCACTCAGATGTATTCGATCGTGGCAGGAGGTTTGGGCGTAAGATCATACAGACAGCGGTTCACACCTTTGATCGATGTGATCCTTTCACATATTCTGAAAAGCTTCTTCCATGGGACCTTGATGGCCGTCGCAGTTCTCGCATCCACACTGTCGATGCAACGGAC
>CAZFJD010000301.1:0-3972 GCA_964518775.1 uncultured Syntrophaceae bacterium | reverse complement strand
TTCTATTGTGGCGTTTTTTATAATAGCGACTATCTCATCAACAACCGTTGAAGCTCAAAAGACAGAGGTCAGGTATCTAAGTTTCATAGATCCGAGCAAACCGGACCCCCGTTCCAAGGCCTATCAAGAAATCATTAACAACTTCGAGAAGAAATATCCTCAATACAAAGTGGTTGTTGACGTAGTGCCGTGGCAGGAAATCGACAAGACATTAATTTCCGCCGTGGCAAGCGGCAAAGGCCCTGATGTCGCACGTATCTCCTCTCTTGTTCTTGGCCAGCATATACCAGCAAAAACGATCACACCCTTGGACCGTTTCATTAGTGGCTGGACGCTAAAACAGAAGGAAGACTTTATTGCACCCTGGGATATGACGGTTTTTGACGGGAGGAAGATGGCTTTCTTCTTGGAGAATAGGACCGCTGTCCTCTACTACCGTGAAGATTATTTAAAGAAGGCGGGATTCGATGGTAGACCTCCGGCAACGCTTGAAGATCTCACGAAGCAGGCAGCAGGGGTTCAAAAAGCAGTGCCAAACGCCGCGGGAATGGCGATCGGTCTGTCGTCGAAAAAGAGGGCCTCGACGCTCCAGGAAATTATTCCTCCATTCATATGGTCCGCCGGGGGAGAGGTGATCGACGGCAAAGAGAGAGCCATCTACAATAACCCGGGCGGCGTCAAGGCCTTTGGATTCATGAAGGATCTCGTAAGGAAACATGAAGTGATGCCAAGAAGTGTTGTTGCATACACCTACGATGAGATCCACTCCAGCCTTCAGGCAGGAACAATTGCTATGGCCACGCTTGGCACACATCGGTACATAACCATTCGATCCGGCATGAAACCCGAAGTTCAGAAGTTCTTTAAGACCGCCCCTGTCCCTGGATTCGGCAAGACAGCGCCCTGTTTGATCTTTGGTTGGGTCCTGACGATAACCAGTGTGTCCAAGAACCCAGAGGGTGCGTGGAAATTCATCGAGCACATGACGTCGCCGGAATCGCAGTTCATCAATGCCAAGCTGGCTGGAGAGCTCCCCGCGAGGAAAGCAACTTACCAGAACCCGTGGTTCAACTCTGAAGAGGCATCCTATATGGCGATCTGGAAGGATTATATCAATAGCCACGGGAAGGTTTTTAAATATCCGGAAAAGTATACAGAGATGGCTGAGGGGTGGGGGGAAGCCCTGCAAAAAATCATACTTCAAGATGCTGACACGAAACAGGCTCTCGATGAAGCAGCTCAGAAATATAATAGTCTTTTGAAGTAACCTTTTCTCGGACGAATTGGGCGTTCCTTTAGGAGTTTGAAGGAATGCCCAATTCCTATTCCCGAAGTACCTATCTGGGAAATCCTAAGTCCAGGAGAAGCCGGTGAAGGCAAGAGAGAGAAACCTGATTTTTGGGTTTGCCCTTTTGGCGCCTGCCATTACTTTGATGGTTTTGGTTTCTGTCTATCCAATCTTTTATGGATTTCGGTTCAGCTTTTTTCAGACCCATTACCTCAAAACCATTAAATTTATCGAACTGCAAAACTACCATCAATTATTGAAAGATCCCAATACCCTCATCAACATCAAAAATTCCTTGATCTTTGTCTTTGGGAACCTGGTCTTTTCACTGCCGATCGGGATTGGTTTGGCGGTGCTTTTGAACCAGAAGGTGAAATTCCTCGCTTTCTTTCGCACGCTGATCATCTTTCCCTGGGTGATTTCGCAAACGGTGACTGCCCTTCTATGGGTATGGCTGGTCGACAGCAACTTCGGCCCGTTGAATTATTTGATCAAGCAGATAGGATTTCAACCCATCGATTTTCTTGCCAGCACGAAGGGATCCATGTGGCTCGTGATCTTGGCAAACGTATGGCGAGAGTTCCCTTTTCCCTTGGTTCTGACGCTCGCTGCTCTCCAGACCGTACCCAATGAATTGTACGAGGCGGTCAAGGTGGATGGTGGTTCCAAAATCCATTCTTTTTGGTATGTCACTGTTCCCTATATTATGACAACCCTCATCAGCGTCACGATCCTCCTTTCTCTCGAAAATATCAAGATGGTCACCCTCATCTACGTCATGACAGGCGGCGGGCCGATGAACGCTACGGAAGTGATCAGTGTAAGAGCATTTAAAGAGGCTTTCTGGCATTGGCGAATGGGCTATGCAACCGCATTGGCGATGTTCATTGTGCTTATTAATGTGATCTTCGGCATCGCCTACACCAGAATCATTAGATCAAAGACGCCATAATTAGTCTTGAGTTTAAAGGAGGAATGGTTACACCCATGGAGCGGCATTCGCGGAAACGAAATACGATCATTTACATCTCCCTGATTTTCATTATCTCCATTTTGCTGGTGCCCATTTTCTGGGGGCTCAGTACCTCCTTAAAGCCCCACATTGATACGATGGATTATCCGCCTCGATGGTTTCCAAAGACGTTCACCCTGAGCAACTATTTGGAAGTTCTGCAAGCCGGAATGCCACGCTGCTTCCTGAACAGCGCCCTCTATGCAATAGGGACCATTTTTGTGACCTTGTTCGTGGGAATTCACGCAGCGTATGTCGCGGCCAAGATTCAGTTTCGATTCAAGAATATTATCCTCTTCGTCATCCTAATGGCTGCGATGGTACCAGGGGTCGCAATGCTTCCCGGCTATTATATGGTATCGCAGGTGATGGGTCTTCATGATACCTATTTCTGCCTCATTCTGGTCTACAGCGCCTGGCTAACCCCCCCGGTGATCTGGCTCCTGCGAGGGTTCTTTGAAACGATTCCCTATGAATTGGTTGAAGCCTCCTTGATCGATGGATCGACCCATTTGGGAGCCCTTTACCGGATTGGACTGCGCATCGCACAGCCCGGAATTGCGGCAGCAGCGATCTTCATTTTTGTAAATGTTTGGAATGATTTTCTTTTTTCCGTAACCCTGACCATCTCTGCAAAGATGCGGTCGACGCAGGTTGGGCTATACAATTATTGGGGCGATACAGGGCTTTACTGGGGGAGGTTTATGGCCTATTCCATTATGTCCATTATTCCCGTCGCGATGGTGTTTCTGATCTCGCAAAAGAGGTTCATACAGGGCCTTACAGCCGGGTCAGTGAAAGGGTAGCGTATCGTTAAGAAGGAGGATAGGGAGGATGAGAGAGATGACGATGGAACGTTTTGTGGTGAAAAACGGAGAGATCCTTGAAAAGGAGAGATCCATTCCTATCACCGGGAAAGAGCAGGTGATCGTAGCAGGTGGCGGGATGGCCGGAGTTGCAGCCGCGATCGCGGCAGCAAGGAATGGCGCAAAAACCATGCTGATCGAGAGGTATGGTTTTCTCGGAGGTGTGGCCACCGCTGGTTTAATGTACATGGCCTATACGCCTTTCAACACCATCTCAGGTATTGCAAAGGAGATTTTTTCGCTTCTTCTCGAACGGGGTGGGACGATCGATGATGTCCTCCTCCCCTTTGACCCGGAACAGTTTAAACACATTGCTTTGGATAAAGTGATCGAAGCCGGTGCTAACCCATTGTTTCACACCTGGGTGGTGGATACGATTACCCTCGGGGACAAAGTAAAAGGGGTCGTCATCGAGAATAAATCCGGCAGAAGCGCGCTCTTGGCAGATGTCATCATCGATGGAACAGGCGATGGAGATGTGGCTGCGAAGGCTGGCGCCCCCTTCATCAAAGGGAGAGAATATGATGGGAGGATGCGGCCCATGACTCTTCTTTTTCGGATTGGCGGAATTAATGTCGAAAAACTTCTCCAGTATGTGAAAGGAAATCCCTCTGACTTCACTCCTGATCCACATAAACATGTCTTTCTTCCGGAGAAGGATTTTTACCGCCTCGTCGGCTTTTTCAGTCTGGTAGAGGAGGCGAAAAAAAGAGGAGAACTAGACCCGAATATCCACTATGTTCGCGTTGAATGTTTGTCGAAAAAGACCTCTATGGGTATGATAAATACGACACGCGTGTACGGAG